>CAMCOJ010000214.1 GCA_945876405.1 uncultured Ruminococcus sp. | reverse complement strand
TTGCAATACCTATTCAAAAAAAATATTTCTGTTTTATCAGAGAACGGTAAATTCCCTGCCGCTCTTTGTAAAATTCATAAAGGAATCTGCTGTAATAACGCCCATATTTTCAGTGCGTATTCCGAATTTTCCGGGCAGATAAATACCAGGTTCTATGGTAATAACCATACCTTCCTTAAGTATATAGTCGCTCTTTGCTGAAACCCTCGGCATTTCGTGGATTTCCATACCTACTCCATGACCGAGCGAATGACCGAACGAACCCTTGAATTCTGTACTGTCAATAATATTTCTTGCAACAGCATCAAGTTCTGCCGCGTGCATTTCCGGACGGGCAGCTTCAAGTGCAGCCTGCTGTGCCTGAAGAACGATATCGTAAGCTCTCTTTTCTTCATCTGAAGGTGCACCGGCATAGAATGTGCGTGTCATATCACTGTGATAACCGTCAATAACCGCACCGAAGTCCATGAGAACAAAACCGCTTTCAAGTATATCATTTCCCGGAACTCCGTGCGGGAGAGATGTATTCTTTCCGAACAGTACTATGGTCTCAAATGAAATATCCTCGGCACCGAGAAGCTTCATTTTATTGTCGGTCATCAGTGCCACTTCACGCTCTGTCATACCTCTTCTGATATTTGAAAGTACATAGAGATATGTTTCCTCCGCAATGCTCTGTGCGTCAAGAATTTTTCTTATCTCATCTTCTGACTTGATAAGACGGAAACCGTTTATAATATCACTGAGAGCAGAAGATGAATCTATATAAAGGTCTTCTCCGAATTCTTCCGTAAACTTTCTGAGTTCCGTTACAGTCATCGTATCAGACTCGGTCATAACAACCTCAGCACAGTGCATTACAAAGAGTTCAGCAAGCTGTTCTTCCTTTTCCTTCTGAAGAATGACCTCCATTCCCTTTACCCTCTGAGCAGCTTTTTCATAGTATCTGAAATCAATTATAAAATATGCCTTGTCCTTAAAACACACAACAATACCGTCGCTTGATTTAAAACCTGTAAAATATCTTCTGTTGGTTTCATCAGTTATTACGGCACAGGTCCTTTCGTCAGGAAGAGCATCCATAAGTTTCTCTATATTAGTCATCAGAATCACCCCTGTGAAAGCATTCTTACAAGTCCGTCCATGCCGAGTATGTAACTGTCTCTGCCGAATCCGGCAACAGAAGCTTTACAAACAGGGCCGATAACCGATTTGTGTCTGAATTCATCTCTTGAAGCAGTATTGCTTATATGAACTTCTATAACAGGAATTCTTATCGCTGCAATTGCATCTCTGATTGCATAGCTGTAATGAGTATACGCACCTGCATTGAGCACAACTCCCGCACAGTCCTTACGCGCCTCGTGAAGTCTGTCTATTATTGCTCCCTCGTGATTGGACTGATAAATCTCACACTCAACGCCAAGTTCCTCTGCATGTGCCATGATATCACTGTTTAATTTTTCAAATGTTTCCGAACCGTAAACTCCCGGTTCTCTTTCTCCGAGAAGATTAAGATTCGGTCCGTGAATAACAAGTATTTTCATTTTCATATTACTCCTTTACATCTTTCTGCTGACGAACAGGTATCCTGCCGTCATAAAGTTTTTTCGGAAGGAACGGTCCCTCTATTTTTCTCTTGAATGCAAGGAAACCTTCCTTCTCATGTTCTATAGGAAATACATAAATGCACTTTACGCCTCGCTTAAGATTTGCACCGAGAACATCAGTGTAAATCTGGTCTCCGACAACAGCAAGGTTTTCAAAGGGAATACCCATAAGCTTCTGTGCCCGGTTAAATCCGTCAGGAAGAGGCTTTTTCCCCTCACATACAAATTCAAGTCCCAGCTTTTCAGCAAACGGTCTTACTCGCTCAAAGTGGTTGTTCGAAACAATGGTCATCTTTATTCCGTTTTCCTTCATCAGTGAAATCCACTCAATAACCCCATCTGCAGGTCTCGGATTGTCGTGGGTAGTAAGCGTGTTGTCCAGATCCATAAGCAGCCCCCTGATATCATTTTCCCGTAAAATTTCAGGAGTAATATCAAGTACACTCTGTAAGGCTATATCTATTTTAAACAAAATTTTACCCGTCCTCCTTTGGTCATATAAGGCGGGCTGACCGGCATTTTTCCGAACTGCCGCCGGATTTTATTATAGCATAAAGAAAAATATTGTTCAAGTACAGACTATTGATTAAAAGCCCATTTAGTAGTATAATTTATATTGCCTTGCACATCCGATGACTGCTTCATCTCCGTGCAGATCGGCACCGGTAAACGCAATTTATTTATTGCGTTTACTATATAAGTGCAAAACCGAAACGAAAGGTCGTTTGAAAAAATGTACAATCCCAGATCTCTCAGGGCTGAGGAATTCATCTCAGATGAAGAAGTCCGTGAAACACTTGAATACGCTGAAAAAAACAAGGACAACACTGAACTTATAGACAGAATACTTGAAAAAGCAAAACAGAGAAAAGGCCTTGACCACCGTGAAGCCTCAGTGCTTCTCGCCTGCAGTGACAAGAAAAAAAACCGTGAAATAATCGAACTTGCCTGTCAGATAAAGAAGGATTTCTACGGAAACCGTATCGTCATGTTTGCTCCCCTCTACCTTTCGAACTACTGCGTAAACGGCTGCGTTTACTGTCCGTATCATCTGAAAAACAAACATATCCGCAGGAAAAAACTCAGTATGGACGAGATAAGGGGTGAAGTTACCGCACTTCAGGATATGGGTCACAAGCGACTTGCAATAGAATCCGGTGAAGACCCGGAAATGAACCCGATTGAATATATTCTCGAATCCATCCGCACCATATACAGTGTTAAGCACAAAAACGGAGCAATCCGCCGCGTAAATGTAAATATCGCAGCAACAACCGTTGAAAACTACAGAAAACTTGCGGACGCCGGAATAGGCACATATATACTCTTTCAGGAAACATACAACAGGGAAAGTTACGAAAAGCTCCATCCAACAGGTCCGAAGCACAACTACGCATATCATACCGAAGCTATGGACAGAGCCATGGAAGGCGGAATAGATGACGTAGGTCTCGGTGTACTCTTCGGTCTTGAACTGTACAGGTATGAATTTGCCGCCCTGCTTATGCATGCTGAGCACCTTGAAGCTGTACACGGCGTGGGACCGCACACAATAAGTGTACCGAGAATCAAAAAGGCAGATGATATCGACCCGGCAGTTTTCGACAACGGAATAAGCGACGATATTTTTGAGAAAATAGTCGCATGTATAAGAATTGCCGTTCCGTACACAGGCATGATAATCTCAACAAGAGAAACAGCCGAATGCCGTGAGAGAATTCTCAGATGCGGCATTTCGCAGATAAGCGGCGGTTCAAAAACCAGTGTGGGAGGATACTGCGAACCGGAACCTGAAGATGAAAAATCAGAACAGTTTGACGTAAGTGATACGAGAACACTTGACGAAGTGGTAAACTGGCTTATGAAGATGGACTGTATCCCAAGCTTCTGTACTGCATGCTACCGTGAAGGCCGTACCGGAGACAGGTTTATGGAACTGTGCAAAAATCAGCAGATTCAGAACTGCTGTCACCCGAATGCACTTCTTACTCTTAAAGAATACCTTGAGGACTATGCTTCAGAGGACACAAAAATCACAGGTGAAAAACTTATAGAAAAAGAGCTTTTGAATATAACAAGCGAAAAAGTCCGTGAAACAACCAGAAACCGCCTTTCAGAAATATCCCGCGGCGGCCGTGATTTCAGATTCTGAGGTAACTTATGGGACTAAACAGCACGCCTTCATCAGAAAGGATTCATATCGCATTTTTCGGAAAACGAAATGCCGGAAAATCAAGTCTTGTAAATGCAGTTACAGGTCAGAATATATCTGTTGTGTCAGAAATAAAAGGAACAACTACCGACCCTGTATACAAATCCATGGAGCTTCTGCCCGCAGGTCCGGTAATGATAATTGACACCCCGGGATTTGATGACAGCGGATATCTCGGAGAAATGAGAATAAAAAAAGCCGGACAGGTTCTGAGGAAAACTGATATAGCAGTCCTTGTGGTTTCTTCAGAAGAAGGATTATCCGATGAGGACAGAACAATTAAATCTCTCCTGGAAAGCAAAAAAATCCCATATATAACTGTCTACAGCAAATCCGATTTAACCGGAACTCCGATACCTGAACTTAATCCGGCAAATGAAATTCAGGTAAGTTCATCATCAGGTCACAACATTACAGAACTGAAAACCATGATTGCCGCACTGGCAGACAGAGATAAAAATGAACGGAAAATTCTTGGTGATATTATCTCCCCTTCAGACATCGCAGTCCTTGTGGTTCCTGTTGATGAAGCGGCACCAAAAGGAAGGCTTATCCTTCCTCAGCAGATGGTAATACGTGAAATTCTTGATAAAAAAGCTGTTCCTGTTATCACGCAGCCTGAAACATTTTCGCAGGTTATTTCGTGTTTAATACAGAAACCCCGGATTGTCATAACAGACAGTCAGGCATTCGGAGAAATATCAGCCAGAACACCCGAAGACATTCCCCTGACATCATTTTCAATTCTTATGGCAAACTACAAAGGAGTTCTCCGGCAGGCTGTATCAGGACTTAAGGCCATAGACAGACTTAAGAACGGAGACAGGATACTGATATCGGAAGGCTGCACACACCACAGACAGTGCGGAGATATAGGGCTGTCTCTTATACACATCTGACGCTGCCGACGATACTCCTTGTGT
>CAMCOJ010000213.1 GCA_945876405.1 uncultured Ruminococcus sp. | reverse complement strand
GTATAAACATAATTTCCGTAACTGTCAATAAGTTTCCGGTATCCTTCATTCTCCGATTTTCTAAAAGCTTTTATTATTTCTTCATCGGAAATCATGATTTCTCCTCCCTGTTTTCTTTTCTGAAGCACTTCATTCATACAGTCGTGCGTACTTTGCAAAAGTGGACATGAAAATCGAAAAAATTTTTAAAAATTTTGGATTACAATAAAAAAAGCCGTACCCGACAAAAATCAGATACGACTTTAAAATACAAATAAAGATTTTAATCTTCAATAAATGCCTTAAATGCTCTGTATGCCATATACACATCTGACTTTGCGACAATTTCATACGGAGCATGCATCGAAAGAACAGGGACGCCGAGGTCGATAACGTCAACATCCATATTTGCAATGTATGCTGCAACTGTTCCGCCGCCGCCTGCGTCTACCTTTCCGAGTTCACCTGTCTGCCATGTAATATTGTTTTTGTTCATAAGCGAACGGATTCTGCCGGTAAATTCTGCAGATGCGTCTGATGTACCTGACTTTCCGCGTGAGCCTGTATACTTTGTAACAACAACACCGTAGTTAATATATGAGGCGTTGTTCTTTTCCATAACTGACGGATAAGTCGGATCAAAGGCTGCGTTTACATCAGCTGAAAGACATTCGGAATTTGAAAGGACAACTCTTCCCCTCACGCCAAAGTCTTCAGCAAGATTTTCAATGAAATATCTGAGATAGGATGAATTAAGACCTGTGTTTCCATCACTGCCTGTTTCTTCCTTGTCAGTGAGAACCGTAACTATTGTCTTTACAGGTGTTCTCTCAGTATCAAGTATCGCTCTCAGAGCAGGATATGCACATACTCTGTCATCGTGGCCGTATGAACCGATCATACTTCTGTCAAAACCGATATCCTTTGCCTTAAAGGCGGGAACTGCTTCGAGTTCAGCTGAAAGGAAATCCTCTTCAGTTATACCGTACTTTTCGTTGAGAATTGAAAGAATGTTAAGCTTTACAAGTTCACTTTCCTTGTCTGATTTGAAAGGACGTGAACCAACTATAATATTAAGGTCTTCGCCGGCAATAATTGCAGAACCTGTCTTCTTCATCTGCTCTGAAGCAAGGTGTGGAAGAAGATCACTTACTGCAAATACAGGATCATCTTCATTTTCACCGATGTTTATATCAACCTGTGTACCGTCTGTAAGAACAACAACACCGTGAAGAGCAAGCGGAATTGCTGTCCACTGGTATTTTTTTATTCCGCCGTAGTAATGAGTTTTAAAAAGTGCCATCTCAGAGTCTTCATAGAGAGGACACTGCTTAAGATCAAGTCTCGGAGAATCCACATGAGCAGCATTTATTCTTACGCCGTTCTGTATCGGTTCTGTACCGATAATGGCAAGAATAAGTGCTTTTCCTCTGTTGTTCCAGAAAAGCCTGCTTCCAGGCTTAAGTTCCATTCCCGGAACATATTCGGTGTATCCTTTTTCTACTGCAGCTTCAACCGCAAACTTCACAGCTTCGCGTTCTGTCTTTGCGAGGTTGAGAAAATTCTTGTAGTCTTCAGAGAAACTGTTTACCTTGTTTACAGTTTCATTGTCAATAATCTGATAAACATTTTTCTTGTTATAGAAAAGCTTTTCTTTCAGTTCCTTTTCAGGAGATTTTTCCTTACTCAATATACTCACTCCAAATCTTTGAATTTGTTTATATAATATGATTTAATCTTGGCTGACATCTCATTTACTATGTCGTCAAGTCCGTTTATCCCATCATTATTCTTTATAATAAAATCCGAATTATCCACAAAAAATTTTTCATTGTGCTGAGATTTCATTCTTGACAGTGCCTGCTCCTCAGTCAGACCGTCTCTCTCCATTATTCTTCTGAGTCGCATATTTTCATCAGCAATAACAGAAATAATTATCTCACAGAAGTCATCCGCTCTGCTTTCAAATAAAGTAGGTGCATCAAGAAGAATCAGCTTATTTCCCTTTGAAGAATTCTCCCTGATAAGAGCAAGTATCTCAGAAGTAATGTGAGGATAGGAAATACTGTTTAAAAGTTCCAGTTTTTTTGGATTATTAAATACTATGTCTGCGAGTTTCTGACGATTCAGTGACATATCTTCGTTGAGAATATGTGAGCCAAAGCAGTCTGCCACTTCTTTAAGACATACTGAACCCGGCTCCATTATCATCCTTGCAACTTCATCCGCATTTATTACTGCAAATCCGTTGTCACGAAATATTCTGCAGGCTGTAGTTTTACCGGAACCAGTCTGACCTGTCAGACCAATAACCATAACTCCGTCTAAATTATTCACGATTCCACCACCTCATAACCTGCTGCTCTGATCAGCCTGTTGTATACAGCCAGACCAACACCTTCCTTGCGGGGAGCTCTGACATAAAGGTTTTTTATTCCGCGTTTGTCAGCTTCCCTGAGCTTAGAAAAAATCTGTCTTGCCTGTTCCTCCGGAGTTGCACCGTATGTCATATACTCAAAAGGAAAATTCTCTGCATCCTGGTCAAATATCAGACAGCAAAGATTCTCCTCCGGCTGTGCACTGACATACCTTATAAAATCACTGAGATTTTCCCTGACAAGCACAACATGCGCTTCAGGTGAATAATGTTTGTACTTCATTCCCGGTGAACGAACTTCCTTTACTTCAGGAACAGTATCTGAAAGAATATTACTGTCGATTATTACTTCATCAACAACTTTTCTGAGCTGCTCAGCAGTAATAAGTCCCGGTCTCAGAATACGAATCGTATCATATCCCTCGAATGATATTACAGTTGACTCAACCCCCACACTGCATTCACCGCCGTCAACAATTGCTGAAACTCTTCCGTTCATATCATCAGCAACATGTGCAGCCGTTGTCGGGCTTGGTGAGCCTGAGCGATTTGCAGAAGGTGCAGCAAGCGGTCTGCCGACCATTGAAATAACCTTTCTCATTATCTCATTTTCAGGCATTCTGACTCCGACTGTATCCAGTCCTCCTGTAACTATATCAGGGACAATGCTTCTCTTCGGAAGAACCATCGTAAGAGGACCCGGCCAGAATTTCTCAGCAAGACGATATGCTGCATTCGGAATGTCTTCGGTATATCTTTTCATCATTTCAAGGTCAGAGATATGTATAATAAGCGGATTATCTGCCGGTCTGCCCTTTGCATTGAAAATCTCAGCAACAGCCTCGCTGTTTAATGCATCTGCAGCAAGTCCGTACACCGTCTCTGTAGGCAGAGCAACAACCTCACCTTTTTTAAGAAGCATGGCTGCTGTTTCAAGGTCACTTTCATTGCAACTGAGAAGATTTGTTTCTTTCATAGACTTTCTTTTCCGTTTCGCACTCCCTGCGAAAACTGTTTCTCCTTTATTATAAAATTTCTGAAATTACTGTTCGTTCTGAGACGCAAGCTTTGCTGCCTGATCTGCAGTTGCAAGTGCGTCAACTACTTCGTCTATATGACCATTTAGTACATCCTCAAGCTTGTACAGCGTTAATCCGATTCTGTGATCTGTAATTCTTCCCTGAGGATAGTTATAAGTTCTGATTCGTTCTGATCTGTCACCAGTTCCGACCTGCATCTTTCTTTCAGAAGCAATCTTGTCAGCCTGTTCCTGCTGAAGTGCCTCATACAGTCTTGAACGGAGGATTTTCATAGCACGTTCCTTATTCTTGAACTGACTTCTTTCATCCTGACACTCGACAACTGTTCCGGTTGGAAGATGAGTGATACGTACAGCAGACTCTGTCTTGTTGATATGCTGACCACCGGCACCGCTTGCACGGAAAACGTCAATCTTAAGTTCCGTCGGATTTATCTCAAGTTCCACTTCATCAGCTTCGACAAGCACCGCAACCGTAACGGTAGATGTGTGAATCCTTCCCTGAGACTCTGTCTCCGGAACTCGCTGAACACGGTGAACACCGCTTTCATACTTGAATCTTGAATATGCTCCTTCACCTTCTATGGAAAAGCTTATTTCCTTGTATCCTCCAAGCTCCGTTTCGTTTGAGCTGAGTATTTCCTGTTTCCAGCCCATTGATTCAGCATACATGGTATACATACGGTAAAGTGAATTTGCGAACAATGCCGCTTCCTCACCGCCGGCACCGCCTCTGATTTCTATAATTACGTTCTTTTCGTCATTTGGGTCTTTAGGAAGGAGAAGAATGCGGAGTTCTTCAGTGAACTTTTCCATATTTTCCTTCTGCACTTCGAACTCTTCCTGAGCCATTTCCTTCATTTCTCTGTCAAGACCGCCTCCCTCAAGAAGTTCCTTTGCTTCTTCGAAGTCTGACTTTGCACGAAGATATTCGTTGTATTTGTCCACAACAGGTGTAAGTGACTTGTACTCCTTCATGAGCTGAGTGTAAAGTTCATTATTGTTTATAACTGAAGGATCAGTAAGCTTCTGATTTATTTCTTCAAACCTCTGAGCTGTAAGATTTAATTTTTCAAACATAAATTCTTTCCTTTAAATAATATTTTGTCCTTGTTATTCTGAAAATCAATCAGTTCCCGCTAAGGTTCCTCCGGCGTCCTTAAGACCTGTTTAACCTTGCTTTCTATCTTGCTTCGGGGCACCATAAATTCTCTTGCACATCCGACACACCTTAACCTAAAATCAGCACCGGATCTTATAACGTAAAATTTATTGTCACCGCACGGATGATTTTTTTTCATAACAAGTGTATCTCCCGGCTTAATATCCATAGTAACCTCCTTCACAAATCATATGCACTCTATATT
>CAMCOJ010000212.1 GCA_945876405.1 uncultured Ruminococcus sp. | reverse complement strand
CTACACAAGGAGTATCGTCGGCAGCGTCAGATGTGTATAAGAGACAGCTCACACGATGTTCCTTACTGAGATCGTGTGAAGCTTTTTCGATATACATATCAGCTGTTTCCGACTCTTTGGTATAAATAACGCTTACATTTCCGATGCGTTCAACTTCCCTGACCTGCCCCTTTACTTTGTAAGCATCAAACACGATTATCACCTCACAGCCGTAAATACCCTGATAGTTGCTCATTGTATTGATAAGCATGCTTCTTGCCAGATCAAGATTTGTCACAGAAATATCCTTAAGCTCTTTCCAGGCAAAAATAATGTTGTATCCGTCAACAAGCAGGTATTCAGGTCCCTTTGGTATCGGTTTGCTTTTGTAAGTAACCTGCAGTCTTTCTTTGTCCTTCTTTGAACGGAAGGAATTTTTTCTCTCTTCCTTCTCCTGTTTACCGTATGCCATTTCAAAAATAGCCATAAGTTCCTTTTCAGAATCAACACCTCTGCGAAATTCTGAAACCGCTTTCTTTCCGGAAGACGGCTTTTCATCATCATCTTCTTCAGTCTGTCTGCCGTAGTTTAAGCCCGGTATTCCCGGAAGATGCATATATTCCCCGACTTCATTCCACTTAACGACAAAACCTGCTCCATGACTGCAGAAAACGGAATCGCAGGAATTCTCAACATCACTGTCACAGTTGTATGCCATCTGTTCAGTTACTTCATCAGCATTATGACACGGTCTGTATCCTGCGGATGTACACGAAAAAATTCCCTTTCCGCGGGTATATCCCATAAGTTCATTATGATAATCCTTTACTGAGGCAACCGGAGCACTTCCGGTTACCACTGCAGTATCACCATTAACTTCCGGTGCGGAAAATGTACAGTCCATTCTCGTAAGATCGGAAATAGCCCTTCCCACATGTTCCGAAGGAATCTCAAGAATATAGTCGTAGTAAGGCTCAAGCAGAATGCTCTTTGCATGTCTGAGACCGTTTCGCACAGCACGGTACGTAGCCTGCCGGAAATCCCCGCCTTCAGTATGTTTAAGATGGGCACGTCCCGAAACAAGAGTTATCTTCATATCTGTTACCGGAGATCCGGTAAGAACACCTGCATGTGTCTTTTCATTCAGATGAGTCATAATCAGTCTCTGCCAGTTTTTATCAAGAACCTCTTCTCGACAGTCTGTTTCAAACACAAGTCCGCTCCCCTGTTCACCCGGTTCAAGCAGCAGATGTACTTCAGCATAATGCCGGAGTGGCTCATAATGGCCGACACCCTCAACCGGAGCAGCAATAGTTTCCTTGTACGCAACATTTCCATGGACAAATTCAACATTCATATGGAATCTCTCCAGCATAAGTGCTTTGACAATATCAAGCTGCATCTCACCCATGACCTGAATGTGTATTTCCTTAAGCTGTTCATTCCAGATAACATGAAGTTTAGGTTCCTCTGCTTCCAGTCTCCTGAACGCAGTAACCGCCTCATGTACATTTGTTTCCGGAGACAATTCCGCTTTATATGTAAGTACCGGTTCAAGAAGCGTCGCCGGCGAATCGGTTTCATCTCCCAGGCCCTGTCCTGCATATGAATCGGCAAGTCCGGTTACAGCAGTTATCATGCCCTGTACCGCTTCTTCCGCTGCCTGATACTTTGTTCCTGAGTAAAGACGAATATGATTTATCTTCTGACCGTTAATCTGCTCCTTAATCTTAAGTTTTCCTCCGGTAATCTTCATATGAGTAAGTCTGTTGCCCTGGTCATCTTCAGATATCTTGAATACTTTTGCAGAAAAATTTTCCTTTGGTTCGTCCTGTACAGTATACAGATCGAGTTTCCTGAGAAAATTTTCAACACCTTCAAGTTTAAGTGCAGAACCAAAAAAACACGGAAATATCTTTCTTTCCCTGATACACCTTACTACGCCCTCGTGGCTTACTTTATTTTCATCAAAAAACTCCTGCATAAGCTCTTCATCATGTGAAGCAGCTTCTTCATAGAATTCTTCCGTATCGTTTTCACTGTCAAAATCAATACATCCACCTGAAAGCTTCTGCTTCATTTCAGCAAGAAGCTCTTCTCTGTCCGTTCCCGGAAGATCCATCTTATTTATAAATACAAATACAGGAACTGAGTATCTTTCAAGAAGTTTCCACAGTGTCCTTGTATGATTCTGAACACCATCTGAGCCGTTAATAACCATAACTGCATAATCGAGCACCTGAAGTGTTCTCTCGGTTTCTGCTGAAAAGTCGATATGCCCGGGAGTATCAAGCAGTGTAATCTCAGTATCACCATAATGAAGCAGCGCCTGTTTTGAAAAGATAGTAATTCCTCTTTCTCTCTCAAGAGAGTTTGTATCAAGGAACGAAGTTTTATGATCCACCCTGCCCAGTTTTCTTATATCTCCGCTGCTGTAGAGCATACCCTCGGAAAGTGTGGTTTTTCCGGAGTCAACATGTGCAAGGATTCCTACTGCAAGACGTTTCATCTTTCTCTCCTTTATATAAAAATACTCCGGATTCACAATAGTTTGAATCCGGAGAAAAAATTTTTAAACTTTTACATTCAAAAATTATTCGTTATCTTCTGCTTCGTCAGCAGCATTTTCATCAGCAAGAAGTGCACGCATTGAAAGGCTTACACGCTTGTTTTCAATATCGCATTCTGTAATCTTTGCTTCAACTTCCTGACCAACAGAAAGAACATCCTTAACGTTGTCAACTCTCTGGTTAGCAATCTGTGAGATATGGATAAGACCGTCAACACCGTCAATGATGCTTGCGAAAGCACCGAATGGTGTGATTGATACTACTGTAGCCTTTACAACATCACCTACGTTGTAGGAAGCCTTAAACTTTTCCCATGGATTGTCTTCAGACTTTCTGTAGCCAAGTGAAATTCTGCCTGTTTCGCTGTTGAGTTCCTTGATGTAAACTTCAAGAACATCACCAACCTTAAC
The DNA here is from genome assembly GCA_945876405.1 of uncultured Ruminococcus sp. GTDB lineage: Bacteria > Bacillota > Clostridia > Oscillospirales > Ruminococcaceae > HUN007. The sequence continues at coordinate 1,812 of CAMCOJ010000212.1, read as the reverse complement.
AACTTCTGAAGGATGCTTGATTCTCTTCCATGAAAGTTCAGATACGTGAACCATGCCGTCAATTCCGCCAAGGTCTACGAATGCACCATAGTTTGTGATAGACTTAACTTCACCCTTGTATACTGCACCAACTTCAGCTGTTTCCCAGAACTTCTTCTGAGCTTCTTCTCTGATAGCCTTCTGAACGAGCTTTATAGAACCAACTGCTCTTCTGCGCTGTGGGATAACGTCGATGAGCTTGATTGAAACCTGCTGCTTAACAAGCTTCTCAATATCTTCGTCACGTCCGAGACCTGTGTGTGATGCAGGTACAAATACGCCAACACCGTCAACAAGAACGATAACGCCGCCCTTAACAGCTCTCTGTACTGTACCTTCAAGAATCTTGCCTTCTTCCATAGCCTTAACGATGTTGTCAAAGCCAACCATCTCGTCAACCTTCTTCTTGGAAAGTGTTGCGATACCGTCCTGGTCATTGATCTTGATTACTACGAGGTCAACTTCTTCGCCTACACTTACTACATCAGCAGGTTTCTTGGAAGGATCGTTTGTTAGTTCTGAAAGGCTGATAAAGCCTGTGTGCTTTGTGCCGATATCAACAATTGCCTCAGAATTGTTTACAGCAACAATGATTCCCTTGATCCTTTCACCTGTATGTATTTTCTTGAAGGACTGTTCAAGTGCCTCCGCGAAGTTAATTTCCTCTTCCTGAGTTTTCTGGATTTCGCTCATTTTTTGAATAACCTCCTTAATTATATAAGCCGGTGTGGATGCTCCGGCCGTGATACCAATATCAGATGCTCCTGACAAATCTATGTCATACAGTTCGTCCGAATTCTCTATGTGATATGTCCGGCAATACTTGCTGCACACACTGAACAGCTTGATTGTATTTGAACTGTGTTTACCGCCTATAACAATCATAACGTCAGAACTCTTTGCAAGCTCAATAGCTGCATGCTGTCTGTCTGAAGTTGCATTGCATATCGTCTGGAAAATCTCGGTTACATCTTTTAAGGTATCCGGAATAATGTCAATGCATTTATTCCACACTATTATATTATACGTCGTTTGCGCCACAATTGCAACCTTTTTTTTCAAAAAACCATAGTTTTTTTGAAAAATTTCCTTCAATTCTTCCTCATCAGCAAAAACATAGCATTCTCCGGGACAATGTTTGACAATTGCATCAACTTCAGGATGCTCTCTGTCTCCGGCAATCAGTACTATTTTGCCCTGTTCAGACTGTTCACGGACTATTTTGTGAATACGTGCTACAAACGGACAGGTTGCATCAATATATTCGTTTCCCATTTCTTTAAGTTCATCATATATGTTCTTTCCAACTCCATGTGACCTTAGAATCAGTCTTTCGTCATTTTGCAGATCTGAAAGTTTATTTACTATACGAACGCCCTTTGCTTCAATTTCATTTACAACATTTGTATTGTGGATTATCGGACCATAGGTTGCTACCTTTCCGCCCTTTTCTATTTCCTCATAAACCAGCTTTACTGCCCGGTCAACACAAAAACAGAAACCGGCTGATTTTGCCACTTTTATACTCATACTTATCTCTCCACAAGTTCTGTGATAGAACTCATAATTGTGTTTTTAAGTTCCTTTAGTTCACGGGGTGCCGGATTATCGCTGATTTTCAGCTGTTCAGGACTTATTGGCTTACCGTACCTTACAGTTATTTTATTTCTGAAATGAAGCTTACCCTCATAGGCAATTCCGCACGGAACAACCGGCTGGTCTCTTATACACATCTCCGAGCCCACGAGACAGGCAGAATCTCGGATGCCGTCT
>CAMCOJ010000211.1 GCA_945876405.1 uncultured Ruminococcus sp. | reverse complement strand
AGATTTCTGCCTGTCTCGTGGGCTCGGAGATGTGTATAAGAGACAGGTAGTGAATACCGTCATTATGTTCACATGTGATACCAATACCTGGTCCGTATATTTCAGTAAGACCATATATATCGTAAAGTTCAATTCCAAGTTCATCGTGGATGCGCTTTCTCATTGTGTCACTCCAGCGTTCTGAACCGAATACACCTTTTTTAAGTTTAATCTGATCCTTTAATCCTCTTTTCTGAATTTCTTCAGCCAGAAGCAGAGCATATGATGATGTAGCTGTAAGAACAGTTGTCTCAAGATCTATCATCATCTTAAGCTGCTTTTCAGTGTTTCCCGGACCCATTGGCACTGCCATAGCACCTAATTTTTCACAGCCGGCCTGAAATCCTATACCTGCTGTCCACAGGCCATATCCTGGTGTAATCTGGATTCTGTCCTTGTTTGTAATACCTGCTGTTTCATAGCATCTTGCAAACATAACAGCCCAGTCATCAACGTCCTTTGCTGTATACGGAATTATAACCGGAGTACCTGTTGTACCTGATGAAGAATGGATACGTACAATTTCAGTTTCGTCACAAGCCATAATTCCCAAAGGATATGAATTTCTAAGGTTATTTTTATCCGAGAAAGGAATTTTCTCAAAGTCCTCCTGCGAAGTGATGCCTGTTATTCCGGCTTTTTTGTAAACTTCTCCATAGTAGCTTCCGGAAGCAATGAGTCTTTTTACCTGTCTGTCTACCTGTTCAATCTGTTTTTCATTTAATTTCATATTTTGCTCCAATCTGTTCGCCCTTTTCAAAGGCGCGAAGGTTTATTTCCCTGAAACTTTCTTTAACCCTTGTTTCAATTTCAGAGATAATATTTTCTTTTGATAGCCCCATTTTCCCGGTACCAATCGCAACTCCAAGAATAGCAACATTAAATATTTTTGTGGAACCTATTTCTCTGCATATTTCTTCCGCATTTACAACGATAACCGTCTTGCATTTTTTTCTGAGATATTCTATCATTTCTGTTCCATCATACCCTGTACTCCTAAGTGATTCAGTGACAGGTTTAACCGGAACACTGTTTACAATTACTATACCATCTTTTTTCAAATAGTTAAGATTTCTTACAGCTTCAGCCGGTTCAAAAGCAAGAATAAAATCCGCTGAACCATATGGAATAAGAGGCGAAGAGGCGTTTGCTCCGATTCGCACATGACTTGTAACCGAACCACCCCTCTGTGCCATACCTATTGTTTCGGCTGAATGGACAATTTCATTGCTTCTCATTGCAGCAGAGGCGATTAATTTTGAAGCAAGAACAGTTCCCTGACCGCCAACTCCACACAAAAGAATATTTTTATTCATTTTAGACACCTCCGATTGCTTTTACAGGGCAGACCTGTGAACAGAGCCCGCATCCTGTACAGAGAGCATTGTCGACAGCAACTTTACCATCAGTGATAATTATCGCCGGACAGCCGATTTCTTTTATGCATTTCTTACATTGAACACATTTTTCAGAAATATATGCTCTTTCTGCAGGTTTGAACAGTGCAATACAAGGGGCTTTAAAGATTATTGCCTTTACACCCGGAATATCAGCACATTCACGGACTGCCTCTATCGCTTTAGTCTGGTCAAAAGGATTTACTGTAATTATTTTCTTTAAACCAATACCTTCAAGTACTTTTGTAATATCGATTTTTTCTACAATATCACCCATCATCGTTCTTCCTGTACCAGGATGAGGCTGATGACCGGTCATAGCCGTTGTTGAATTGTCGAGAATACAAAGGATCATGTCAGCCTGGTTATAAACAGCGTTTACAACTCCTGTAATACCGGAAGCGAAAAATGTGGAATCGCCTGTAAATGAAAACGCAACAGCATCCCTGTCAATATGGTTAAATCCCTGAGCCATGGTTATTCCGGCTCCCATGCAGAGACATGTATCAGTCATGTCAAGAGGTGCTGCATTACCAAGGGTATAGCAACCGATATCACCGCAAAAATACGTCTTTCTGCCTTCCATAGCCTTCTTTACCGCATAAAATGAAGCTCTGTGAGGGCATCCGGCACAAAGTACAGGTGGTCTGACAGGGAGGTCGGGCATATCAGATATGTCGAACTTATCCGGTAATTTTTCATTGAGAAATTCTGAAATCAGCTCTGCTGCATAGTCAGCTGAGTTTTCTCCGGCAAGTTTTCCGTTACCGGTTGTTTTCCCAAAAACTTTTACAGACAGATTATGGACGCCGGCTATTCTTTGGATCTGTTTTTCAACATAGGGGCTAAGTTCTTCAAAGCACAGCACCTCACTGCAGTTTTCAAGTACAGGAAGAACCAGCTTTTCAGGGAACGGATGAGGTGTAGCTATTTTAACAAGAGTAACATCTTCTCTGCCCTGAAGATATTCCTTTGCATATGCGTAGCTTACTCCCGATGCAAAAACTGCTTTCTTTCCTGAACCTTCTACTGTATTCATAATGTATTCAGAAAAATCATCTCCGATTAATGCATTTCTCTTTACCATGTTTATATGATTGTTATATGAAAGGCGTGGAAAGATAACCCACTTTTTCGAATCCTTTACAAATCCATCGTATTTTTTTGCGTGGAAGTTATCATCGAATTCTACTGAAGCATAAGCATGACAAACTCTTGTTGTTGGTCTGAAGAGAACAGGTGTATTATATTTTTCAGAGTAATCAAAGGCATCCTGAATCATCTGATATGCTTCTTCCGGAGAAGTCGGATCAAATACAGGAATTCCTGCAAACTCGGCAAATAATCTTGTGTCCTGTTCAGTCTGGGAGGAAATCGGACCCGGATCATCGGCTGATACTATTACCATACCGCCTTTTACCCCTACATATGCAAGTGACATAAGCGGGTCTGAAGCAACATTAAGTCCTACCTGTTTCATTGTAACCATAGTACGGGCACCTGCGTATGCTGCACCAGCAGCTACTTCAAGGGCAGCTTTTTCATTTACAGACCATTCAAGATATACCTCATCCTTTCTGTATTTCTGAATTGTTTCAATTATTTCAGACGAAGGCGTCCCAGGATATCCTGAAACAAGATTTACACCAGCGGCAAGAGCACCGAGAGCTATGGCACTGTTACCCATAACATATTCTTTATTCATAAAAATGAGTTTATCCTTTCTGTTAATAATATATTTCCGGATATTAGTTTGAGATGAATCAGAAGTCAATCTTGACTATATCGCTCAGATATTCTTCGTTAATTATTTCATCACTCCTTGCGATAACATATTCTATCGATGAATGTGAAGACATACGGATATACACATATGCGGCATCATCAGGATTTTTTATTCTGATGATTTTTTTATTAGTGTTTTTCACCGGCATTTTATTGTCTGCTGCTTCAGGAAGACATGTGTAATATAATTCGATTCTTGAGCTATCGGCCTCCATATACTGAAGCCATTCATGCTCTTTTAAGGTACCTTTTTGAATGTCACAGATAAACATATCATCCTCTGCGTGACCAAGATAATATCCAAAAGAAGACTCCTCTTCTGCAATGTGTTCAGATACAACTTTTACCCTTGAACCTATGCGTCCTTTGATCAGACCATAGGCAACACCTGTTTTACCGGTTGGACCTGAGAGTTCACCCGGTACAGCTTTTATTCCGTTTTTCAGTTGTATAGCTACAGCTTCCGCTGTTCCCAGAGAAGGGTAAATGCGAAACAGATTAAAACTGTATATTTCATCGGTTGTATGTGAATACATTTCAGTGTATTTTTCAAACAGTTTTTGTACAACCGGACATTTTCCTGAATTACCGGCCAGAAAAATCTCCATTCCATGAGAGCTGACAATTTTCTGCATTGAAAAACAGTTTTTCAGTGAAATAAAGAACTGTCTGACGCCCTGTTCTATTCTGTTTTCAAGAAACTCAGCAAGATTAATATAAATGCCTAAATTCTCATTATTTATGTCAAGAGTAAAATCTTTGAGAAGGTTTCCTTCATTGTCAAAAAGGTCAACTTTTATGTATCCTTTTTCAATTTGTCTGAGTATCCGTTCAGATTCTTCATCAAGACCGGTATCGACGGAGTCAAGTCTTATATTTCTTCCAAGCGTTTCCCAGTATGGACGAAGTTTTTCCATTAGCTGCTTTGTATTTCGCTTTGCTTTCTGCGAATTTGAAATCAAAGTTTCTGCTCCGAGAAAAGGTTCACAACCAGCAGGCATTGAAAATTCGATTCCCTTAAAGTCAAACTTATCATTTCTTTTCAAAAGTCTGTTGTAATTTGCCTTGAAAATTTCGAAAGCCATAAGCTCAAGGAGATTTTCTCCGCCAAGATATCTGTCTCAGCCTGAAGCAAGATGAGTTATTACATAATCGTATTTTTTTCGTTCATTCTGGCCGGCCTTTCTGTAAGTTCCGAAACTAAAGTCCGTTGTTCCGCCACCAAAATCAAATACACCATACAGAAATTCCTCATTTTCCACAGGTTTCAGCCCAAATTCACTGAATGCAGTAATAGAATAGGCAACCGGTTCGCTTACACCTGCCTGAACACTGAATATATCCATACATTCTTTGCTCTTAAGCACTGAAACTGGCAGAGATTTTTTTATACCTTTTCTGAAACTCTCAAGTATTTTCTCCTTCAGTTCCTTTTCATATGTTATAGGGAAGGAGAGAAGATAATCAAGATATATTCCGTTTCTTATGTTATTTATATACAACCCAAGATCTGTCTCTTATACACATCTCCGAGCCCACGAGACAGGCAGAAATCT
>CAMCOJ010000210.1 GCA_945876405.1 uncultured Ruminococcus sp. | reverse complement strand
GTGACGTGACTCGAACACGCGACCTGCTCATTACGAATGAGCTGCACTACCAACTGTGCTACACCAGCATAACTACAATAAACATTGTACCATAAACAGTTCTGATAGTCAAGCAGTTTTGTTATAATTATATGGAAAAATTTATAACGATATATCATCAACCGACTTGACATATAATATTTTAAGTGATATAATAAACACATAAAATGAAGTAAAGGTACATGTGTATCACACAAAAGAATGAACCCCTTAGTATTAGCGGTACTAAGGGGTTCGTTTTTTGTGCTTGTGTTAGATATCCAGATAAAAATAATTTAAGATAAAAAAATTAGTCTATTGTATTTTGCGTGATTATGTGTTATAATTATGAATATACGTTTTTATTTAAAGGAAAACGTGTATATTTGAGAGATTAGATATGTAATTACCGGAATATAAATATGAAAGGAAGAAAAAGATCATGGCAAGAAAGAAGAGAAGCGTCGGCTCAGTTTTTTTAGGATTTATAAGAGGTCTTATAACACTGGCTCTTGTTCTTATTCTTATAGTTACAGTGGGATCAAATGTCATCTTCTATTCCGCTGACAGTTCACCTAAGATAGATATACTGAATTATCACTGGACATTTTTTATAAACAACAGCAATAATCTTAAAAACATAGATGAAGGTTCTATGGTTCTCATAGACCATGAGCTCAAACCTGAGGAAAATACATATGTTCTTTGTACTGTCGGAGAAGGTTACAAGACAGTTCTTTGTCTTGCTGCTATTGAAGAGAGCGAAAACGGTACAATGATGTACAGTGTAAGAGGAGACAGAATGAACACTGGTGATGTTTATTCCATACCTAAGTCAAAGATTCTCGGAACAGTTTTAAGAAAAAATGACCTTGCCGGTGAGATGGTACGTTTCTCACGTGATATCCGCGGTATTGCGACAATGGCAATAAGCTCACTTCTTCTTATTATTTTCTCTGTAGCTGCAATAAAAAGAAAGAAATCAAAATATGACGATGATATGCTTGAGGCTGAAATCTATATCGAGAGCCTCAGAAAAGAAAAGAGAAACGAAGAAAAGAAGGCTGAAGAGCACAGGAGACTCATGGCTCAGAAGGCTGAACAGGAAGCGGAAGCTGCACTTTTAGCTGAACAGGCCGTTAGCGAGCCTGAACACCAGGAAGAAGCTCCTGTACGTATTGCAGAACCTGAAACTGCTTCTGCACCGGAACCTGCTGACAAATACGAACAGGTTTACAAGTCCGAACCGGTACCTGCACCTGCTGATGAACCGGAGCCGTTTGTGTTCCAGGAATATAAAAGAAAAGAAGAACCGGAAACACCGACACCGGCGAAAGAACCGGAAAATGTCAGCAAATATGAATACACTGACTTTGTTGCGAAAGAAACATACAGTGAACAGCTCAATCCTGAAAAACCAGTATTTCAGGAGATACCGGAATCTGCAAGACCTTCATACAGATATGATAATCCTGTACAGAGCTTTGCAAATGTATCCGAGATCAAACATGAAAGCTCAGTAGCTGCAGAAACTCCAGAGCCGGCACCAGCAGTACAGAAACCGGCCGAAAAGCCAGCTCCTGTTAAGAAAAAATCCAAACCACCGGTTAAGAAAATCAACGCAGACTCTATTGATGACCTTATAAGAATTCTTGAAGAAGAGAAAAGAAAGCTCGACTGAGAATAATAACTACGCTGTGAAGTTATCCGGTATGACTTCACAGCTTTTTTATGCAAAATCAATGTGCAATTTTAATAAATAATTAGCCTCGTATTATACTTGTTATTAATAAAAACTTATAACTATTGTTTTTTCAGATGATTTTAGATATAATAGAATTAGCTGAAAAAAGTCTATGGAAAGGAATTATTACTCATGGATTTGAAAGAACTCAGAGATCAGATTGACATTATTGACGGAGAGATACTCAGTAAGTTTCAGGAAAGAATGGAACTTTGTCTGCAGGTTGCAGAATACAAAAAGGAAAATAACGTAAGTGTACTTCAGACAGGCAGAGAACAGGAAGTTATAGACGGAATAAAAGCCAGAGCGGCGGAGAAGTTTGAAGACAGTGCAGCGGTACTTTTTTCAAATATTATGGATATCAGCAAAAGTTATCAGCAGTGTGAAATCAATAAAAATATAAAATTTCTTGAACACAGAACCTTTGAGCCTGATAAGAACTGCCGTGTCGGATGTTACGGTGTAAAAGGGTCAAATTCCGAAGAAGCAACAAGAAGAATTTTCGGAAACGGGAAGGATATAGGCTTTTACCATGAGTTCGAGGACGTTTTCAGGGCGGTTGATGAAGGCAAAATTGACTATGGTGTGATTCCGGTTCAGAACTCAAGCACAGGGTCAATTTCACTTACATACGACCTTATGAGAAAGTATAACGTATATATAAACAAAATGGTCAGAGTAAATATCAGACACTGCCTTGCAGCGATGAACACAGGCTCAGTTGAAGAGGTGGAAGCAGTTTATTCACACCCGCAGGCACTTATGCAGTGTTCGGAATATATTGAAAAGAACGGCCTTAAAACAGTTCACTATGCAAGCACTGCAACGTCAGCAAAATTTGTCGCAAAAAGCAGTAAAAAAATTGCAGCAATCTGTTCGGAAAAGTGTGCGAAGCTCTATAAACTCAGGATTCTTGACAGAAATATCTCGGATGAGTCTGTAAACTTCACAAGATTTATCTGTATTTCCAGGAATTTTGTAGTTGAACCGGGTGCAAACAGAGTGTCAGTGCTTATGTCGCTTTCGGACAACGAAGGTTCGCTTTACAGAATGCTCACCAAGTTCCGTGTAGCCGGACTTAACCTTCTTAAGATAGAGAGCAGACCGCGCCATGAGGGAAACTTTGATGTTGTATTCTACCTGGATTTTGAGGGAAGTATTGACGATGACAGAGTCAATGCACTTCTTGTTGCAATGAGAAATGAAATAAAGGATTTCAGATTCCTTGGAAACTACAACGAGGATATCTGATACAGACTTTGCCGTAAAATCTGCACGGACGGCAGAATGGAGAATAAAAAATGTTTTATTGCTGCGGAATAACAGAGCAGGGCGTAAAAGAGAGAAATGAAGATGCTGTTCTCATTAATGACACTGTTCTGACTGAAGGAATGATTGAAAAAGAGGTAAGAAAACCTTTTATAGCTGCAGTATGTGACGGGGTTTCAGGGGAAAAATCAGGAGATATAGCTTCGAAGATGTGTCTTTCCGAACTTGCAAAGCAGGAGTTCAGCAGCAAGTTCAATTTTACGCAGGCGCTTACAAGGATTCACAAGCAGCTTAAGCACTATGGTCTGTTTCACAGAAATGCGTCCAATATGCAGACTACACTGTGTGGATTTGCAGTTGACGAAAATCAGAATATGTACTGCATAAACGTAGGAGATTCGAGACTTTACAGGTTCAGAAGCTCCGGACTTAAGCAGCTTTCCAGGGATCAGTCCCTTGTTCAGATGCTCTATGATCAGGGGAAGATTACATACGAGGAAAAGCGTAAACATGTTCACCGTAATATCATCATGCCTGTTCTTGGAAATATGACTGCGAAACCGACTATCGACGTGATTACTCTTGATGAAGAGATTGAATATGGTGATGTGTACCTCATTTGTTCTGACGGACTTTCGGATTACATAGTAAAATCAGAAATAGAAGAAATACTCTCTATGCCTATGTCCATGCCAAGAAGACTTGAGGAACTTGTAAAACGTTCTCTGAGCAAGGGATGCAGAGACAATATCTCCATAGTAGCGGCAACATATATGCCTTCGGAAGAGATGGAAAAACAAAACTGAAATAATATGATACCGGCGGTTCTGTCTGCCGGTATTTTTTTGAGAAAAAACACCTGAAAAAATGAACTTTTTTGTAGCTTGTGAAGTATACAGTAACAGAGCTCATAAAAAAGGAAGGAGGAAAAGATGAATAATGCTCCGGACATTACTCGGGATCTGGAAAAATGCAGGGAACGCCTTACCAGGCTGTGCATAAATCTTTGCAGAAACAGGGCAGATGCGGAAGATCTTTTTCAGGAAACCTGCTTTCGTGCATTCAGATATTACAGAAAATATGATCCGAAACGGGATTTTGAGAACTGGATAGTAAAGATATGTGTAAATACATACAGGACAGAACTGCGGAAAAAGTATATTTTCCGGATGAAACAGTTTGAAACGGAAGAAGAGCACGATTTGTTTTTCAACCTTCTGCCTGACAGGGAAAGCGAATCGGAGGAATACCGCAGTCTGACTGAAGCAGTGAAGAAACTTCCGGAAAAATACCGTGTTGTGGTTGCTCTTAGATATTTTAATGATTATTCTGAGGAAAGTACGGCACAGATGCTTGGTATACCTGTCGGAACTGTGAAGTCAAGGCTTCACAAGGCAAAGAAGCTGATAAGAGAGGTGATGGAAAATGAGTGATGAAAAGCTTGAAGAGATGCTTAAAACGGTGATGAATTCTGAAGTTCCGGAAGATATGCAGTTTAAAATTCCGGAAAATGAAGCAGAGTTAAAGGTCGTGCATTTTGACCGGAAGAAGTCAGCACGGAGGTTCGCTGCAGGTGCAGTTTCCCTTTGTGCTGCCCTTGCACTTGTTCTGCTGCCGGCACAGTTTATAAATAAAAATGCTGACAATACAGGGATTGACAGCAGTGAATCAGGAACGAAAAGTCAGTTTGAAGAATACATTGACTGTCTCTTATACACATCTGACGCTGCCGACGATACTCCTTGTGTAG
>CAMCOJ010000209.1 GCA_945876405.1 uncultured Ruminococcus sp. | reverse complement strand
GCATAAAAACATGGTCTGAAAGAGCCTTTACTATAGAAGATGGTGGTAAGGCCAGAGATTCTAAAAAGACATTTGCTGCAATAACCACTTATTATAACAATATCTCTGAATCATTGGACACAATGGGAGATAAAATAGCTAGCGGAAATTATACTTTGTAGGATTTGGATGACTTTTCTAATATGTTTGAAATAAGTAAGTCGCTTAGGGTAAAGCAGTTTCAAGCAGCTCTCGATTTTGTTGACAAATCCGACCTTGAATATTGCAATGAAGCTATTGCATATTATTCAGGATTATCAATGGATATATAAAATATGAAACCGAAAATATTATTGTTTATTACAAGGGCCTTTTTTACTTCAAGAGCGTTTAGAGTTCTTGTATATTTTATAAAAAATTGCTTTTTATCCATTAATGCGGGTAATGACAGTTGTACGACTGTGGATATATCGGAAATATGTGCACTTGCTGCCATTGGGATGTCTGTTATAACGGTTATCCTGTGTACTGATTCTAATCAAGGCCAGACATACATTAGAAGGTGTCCCTTGTTCCAAACACTTGATGATATGTGCGTTCTGAGTTTTACCGATATAAATCGGCCTGAACGCAGTTTCAGATTTGTACTTGGAGAGGGGGCGGTGATAGGCCGTAAACCTGAGCAGTGTATGATAATTCTTGATCGTGATTTCTTTATATCGGAAAGGCACTGCCGGGTTTATAGAGAAAATGATTGCATTATGATAAAAAATTTATGCAAGTATCAAAGGCTGACTGTGAGACCGGTCAATGGTCAAGATATTAAGGTGAATTACGACTCCGTATGCGAACTGAATAATGGCGATGTTATTGTTTTAGGTTTTACTTCTCTTAAAATAAAAATAATATGAGGGGACATTTTTATGAAAATCAAATATGAAATGCTCACCGATCAGGGACTAAAACGTAAAAACAATCAGGACAGAATATGTGCATATCTCAGTGATGATGCCGCACTGTTTGCAGTAGCTGACGGAATGGGCGGACATGAAAACGGTGAATATGCAAGCACAAGAATAGTTGAGCATATAGCAAGGTTCTGGGATACTCATAGGTGGAACGATGATGATATTTGGTCAGCAGTTGATAGTATTATAGAGTGTATGAACACAATTAATAATGAACTGTACATATATGCTGCCGAAAAAAATATCATATGCGGTTCTACTTTATCTGTACTTTTGCTTTTGAACGACACATATGCAGTTATAAACATCGGCGACAGCCCTGTTTTTTTAGTAGACAGATACGGCATTTCACATATCTCTACCGAACAGAGCTATGATGTAATAAGGCTGAAAAGTACTCTTACAGTGCCTTCTGATATTGATCCAAAACGCAAGGGACGACTTATTCAAGCAATTGGTGTTAAGCAAAGAATATTTCCTAATGTGCGTACAGATAAAATAAGAAGCAAAACAGCTTTTTTGTTGTGCAGTGATGGAGTAAGCAAATATTATTCGGAAAAACAAATCAAAAAAATGCTTGCTTCTGTCCGCAGCGGTAAAACTGAGGTCAAGGAACAGGTATCATTGGTAAAAGAGCAGGTTTACGCAAAAGGTGCTTCCGATAATTTCTCGGAAATCTTTATATATGTAAGTTAAACTTTAAATTTATAAAAGGAGAAGAAAAATGTTTAAAACAGGTGATATTATTGATGGACGCTATGAGATCAAAGAACAGATAGGTTCAGGCGGTGGCGGAATTATATATAAGGCGTATAACCGCAACATAAGAAAAGATGTGGCACTGAAGCTTATAAAAGATGCTTCTGCTGAAGAACTGGAAAACCGTTCTGAAATAGATCTTATGAAGGATCTGAAAAGTAAATATCTTCCTACATTTTATGATTTTGCCCGAAATGGTGATGAAGTATATACAGTTATGGAGTACATTGACGGTCATGACATAAAGCGTCTCATCGAATTAGGAAAAACATTTAGTGAAGAAGAGATTATCAAGTGTGGCATTCAGCTCTGTGAAGCTGCAGGGGAACTTCATAGCAAAAGGCCTCCTATAATTCACGGTGATATAAAGCCTGCAAATGTTATGATAACAGCCGCAGGAAATGTTTGCCTTATTGATTTTAACATCAGTGCCATAATGCAGGGAAGCAAAGCGGCTGTAAAGGGATATTCCAAGGAATATGCAGCCCCAGAGCAGACATTCACATCCAAAAATTACAAACAGTATGTTGAGAACCCAATTGAAGATGAGTTCCATGAAGAAACAAGATTTCTCCTGAGTGAAGCAGCAGAAAAATCTGACACCTATACCAGAACTCTTCTTGACAATGAAAAAAGCCCTGAAAAAAAAGAGTCTGCTCAAGCATTTATTGACATCCGTACAGATATATTTGGAATAGGAGCTGTCCTTTACTATATGCTGACAGGCCATCCTCCCGTAAATGGTCAGCCTGATTTTTCAGATGCAGATGTATCAGTAAAGCTGAAAAGAATTATTGCAAAAGCAATGTCCGCTGATCCGAGTGAGCGCTATAAAGATACAAATGAAATGAAAGATGCCTTGTATAGCAAAGAACGTGAATTACCTGAGAAGGCTCGTGATACCAAAGAAAAAGCTAAGATAATTGGAGGTATTGCTTGTGCCGCTGCGGCTGTTGCAATTATTGTGGCTGTTGCCGTAAACGGAAAAAATGACAGCGTTCGTATCTCTGATGCCCCAAATACTTCCTCAGAACACGAAACAATGATTTCGGTCAAGACAGACACCGATGATAATGGAGCAATAACAGAAAGTTCTGATACTGTTGCAGAAGAATATTCATTTGAATGCATTGGTAAGGAAACAGGATTTAGGGATACATTATGGGGAATGAATCAAGATGAGGTCAAATTACTTGAAACCCTTGAACTGGTAGGGCAGGATGATAGTCTGCTTGTTTATCTCTACCCCAAAGATATGATAAAAGAGATCCCGATGTCATCGTTAAGCAATGCGATAGATAATGTCGCTTTGTCTTATGTGTTTAATTATGCACCTGTAGAAGGAAATGATACCAAATATGATCTGGACGGGCTTTATCAAATAATGTTTAAGGTGTACTTTGATTCCGAAGAGCTTCGGGATTCTGACTACCCAAAACTTGTTAAAGCATTAAATGACGAATACGGTGACAGCGAATCAGAAAAAAATGACGTTGGTGTTATAGATTCTTCATATCAAAGAGCTCAAAAAACATGGACATACAGTAATAATTCATATATTACGACGTATAAAGAGAAACATAGTGATACTGATAAAAAATATTCAATTGTAATCAGAATATATACTAACGATTATATAGTATCAAATATGTGGAAAATGTATGATGACATAAAGAGTATCAACAACTCATTAAAATAATGAGTTAAATAAATTTTATCATGTATAGGAAAGGATGAGTTTAAATGTTTAAATCCGGATATTTAATCAATGAACGTTACGAGATAAAGGAGCAGGTGGGCTCAGGAGGCGGTGGTATAATTTATAAGGCATATGACATGAACATGCAAAAAGATGTTGCCGTAAAGTTAATTAAAAATGCATCCACCGAAGCACTTGAAAATCGTAATGAGATAGATTTAATGAAAAATCTCAAGAGCAAGTATCTTCCCGTATTTTATGACTTTGTACAAAATGACGGAGAAGTGTACACAGTTATGGAATATATTGATGGACACGATATAAAACGACTTATGGATATGGGTAAATCATTCAATGAGAATGAGATAGTCAAATGTGGCGTTCAGCTATGTGAAGCTGTAGGGGAACTTCATAGCAAACGTCCTCCTATAATTCACGGCGATATAAAACCAGCAAATGTAATGCTAACACCTGCAGGAGATGTATGCCTGATAGACTTCAATATCAGTGCCATAATGCAGGGTAACAAAGCGGCTATAAAGGGTTACTCCAAGGAATATGCGGCTCCTGAGCAGTTTACATCCAAGAATTACAAGCAGTATATTGAAAAGCCAATTGATGACGAGTTCCATGAAGAAACACGATTCCTCCTAAACGAAACGGCAGGCAAATCTGATACCTATACAAGTACTCTTCTTGACAATGAAAAAGGCTCTGAAAAAAAGGATTTGGCACAGGCATTTGTTGACATCCGTACAGATATATTCGGAATAGGAGTTGTCCTTTACTATATGTTAACAGGACATTCGCCTATAAAAGGCAAGCCTGATTTTTCAGATATGGAAGTATCCGCTAAGCTGAAAAAAGTTATTACTAAAGCAATGGACGCTTCTCCTGACAAGCGTTACAATTCGGCAAATGAGATGAAAGAAGCATTAGAATCAGAAAAAAATGATAATTTAAAAACTTCAGCAACGGGATCAGGGAATAAGAAAGTAGTTTTCGGTTTGGTTTGTGCCGCAATAGTGATTGCAGCAGTGGGAAGCAGCATAGCATTCGAAGATAAGAAAAATTCATCTGAAATAGCATCATTTCAGACAACAGTATCTGAAGTCACAACAGCAGCAGTGAGTCAACAGAAAAGAATGACTGAAACCACGTATGCTACTGATGCCACAGAAACAAAACAGATTGCTGAAACAGAAGAACAAACAACTTCAGAATCTCCTGTTGCGGAAGGGTATGCACGCTTAAGTGCTGTTGACTTTAGTATAGATATAGATACGGAGTATATTAAAGGCATTAACAATTATAATGATCCTTTAAATGATCGTATTGCATTAACATACTGCCTTGATAATGATACGTATTCTAATCTGAGTATTGATTACGTTAAGGACGCAGTTAAT
>CAMCOJ010000208.1 GCA_945876405.1 uncultured Ruminococcus sp. | reverse complement strand
TTTCTGCCTGTCTCGTGGGCTCGGAGATGTGTATAAGAGACAGGTATATGACAAAGGCGGATTATTCCGTTGCGACACAGATTCAGAATATTATCAACCTTCTTGGACCTGTTGTTACTCTCAGTATTTCAGAGAGTATACTGAGATACGGACTTAATAAAAAATACAACAGAAAAAATGTATATTCAACAGGCGTTATTACCGGGCTTGCCGGTATGGCGGTGGGCATGATTGTTCTGTGGCTGATAACTTCCTTTACCAGATTCAAGCCTTATCTGCCTCTTATGATGGTCTTTCTTTTCACTTCGGAGTTCAGGTGGATGCAGCAGCAGTATACAAAGGTCAGAAACTGTATAAAACTTTACACAGTTGACAGCATTCTCTCAACGGTTTCACTTGTGATTTTCTCACTTCTGTTTATGGTAGTGTTTGAGATGGGCATAAAGGGATACATTCTGTCAATAATCCTGTCGGATCTGTGTTCTGTTTTCTTTCTGATGTATTTTGCACGGATGGTGCCTGATTTGAAACCGTCATACGTTGATGAAAAACTACGGAAAAATATGATAAGGTACAGTATCCCGCTTATTCCTACTGCTGTTTTATGGTGGGTAGTAAGTTCTTCCGACCTGTTTATGGTTGCAAAATTCCACGGAGATGAGATAAACGGTCTTTACTCATGTGCGTACAAGATACCTAATCTTATTTCCTTTGTATCGGTGATCTTTTTCAGAGCGTGGCAGATATCAGCCATTACCGAATACAATTCAAAGGAGAGAGCCCATTATTACACCAGGGTTTTCGGTGCATACGTTTCCATGATGTTTGTAGCATCCTCCGCAATAATGATGCTGCTTCGTCCTGTAACAAAGTTTCTCACAGCAGAAGAATTCTGGGATTCATTCAGAATGGCTCCGTTTCTTGTTGTCGGAGTGCTTATGCAGAGCTTCTGCAATTTCCTTAGCAGTATATACAATGCGGCGAACGATAACACCAAATCCCTTACAACAAGTGCTCTTGCTGCAGGTATCAACATTGTACTGAATTTTATCCTTATACCGATTGTTGGAGTTCAGGGTGCGGCATTCGCCACTATGGCAGCATATCTTTGCTGCTTTGTAACAAGACTTTTCGATACACAGAAGATAGCAGGATATAAAGTTGATTTTAACAACCTCATTATTAACCTGTGTATCCTTGTTTTCATGGCCGTTGTCATTCTCGCTGACGCACCGTTTATGACTGCCTGGCTTGTTGCCGGTTTCATCGCAACCTTAGCCGTAAACCTGAAATCAATACTTGAGACTGCATTCAAGCTTTTAAGAAGATAAAAAAATCACTCCTGTTTCTCTCAGGAGTGATTTTTTTGTTTTATGTTCTGTTTATCAGCTAAAATTACTTAATGCCCCAGATGTCTCTTGCGTATTCATTAACAGCTCTGTCAGCTGAGAATATACCTGCACCGGCAATGTTCTGAAGTGACATCTTAAGCCATGTGTACTTTTCATTGTAAAGTTCAGTTGAACGTTTCTGAGCTTCACGGTATGAATCAAAGTCAGCCAGAACCATGTACGGATCCTGATTCTGAAGTGAATTAGCAACTTCAGTGAACGCACATCCGTTGATTCCGCTGTAGATACGGTCCACAGCCTTCTTGATTGTTTCGTTTGAATCATAGTAGCTCTTAGGATTGTATCCGGCTTTCTTCTTTGCTGTAACTTCATCTGCTGTCATACCGAAGATGATGATGTTTTCGTCACCGACAGCCTGCTTAATCTCAACGTTTGCACCGTCAAGAGTACCAAGTGTAACTGCACCGTTGAGCATAAGCTTCATGTTTCCTGTACCGGAAGCTTCAGTACCTGCGAGAGAAATCTGTTCCGAGATATCACTTGCCGGCATGAGAAGTTCGGAAAGTGTAACCTTGTAGTCTTCGAGGAAGAATACGTTGAGCTTCTTTGAGATCTTAGGATTTTTTCTGATTTCCTGTGATATGTTCCAGATCATCTTGATAATCTGCTTTGCAAGATAGTATCCCGGAGCAGCCTTTGCTGCAAAGATGTAAGTCTTTGGTGTGAAGTCTGCGTCAGGATTTTCAAGGAGATAATTGTAATCTGCAATGATGTTAAGCGCATTGAGGTGCTGACGCTTGTATTCGTGAAGTCTCTTTACCTGAACATCGAATATGCTGTCAGGGTCTATCTTAAAGTCAAGGTTGCAGTATGTTTTGCAGTACTTGAGGAAGTTTTCCTTGTTTTTGTGCTTAATCTTTGCAAGCTCGTCAAGAACGGTCTTATCGTCAGCGAAAAGGCTGAACTTTTTAAGCTCGCTGCCGTCCTTCAGGAAATTATTGCCGATTTTGTCTCTGAGAAGCTGTGTCAGACCAGGATTTGATTGGTAGAGCCAGCGTCTGTATGCGATACCGTTTGTAACATTCTTGAACTTATACGGATAGTACTGGTGTTCATCAGCAAATACATCCTGCTTGATAATTTCTGAGTGAAGCTTTGATACACCGTTTACACTGTGTGATGTTGCAACACAGAGAGATGCCATGTGGATGCAGTTGTTCTTAATGATGGACATGCGGCTTGTCTTGTCGTAGTTGTTGTCTGTGAGCTGAGCGAGCTTTGCACAGTATCTGTTGTTGATCTCTACTATAATAGTGAAGATTCTCGGAACGATGTTCTTGAGAAGGTTGACATCCCACTTTTCAAGAGCTTCCGCCATAACTGTATGGTTAGTGTAGGCGAATGTGTTCTTTGTGATGTGCCATGCCTTATCCCATGAGTATCCGCAGTCATCAAGAAGAATTCTCATGAGTTCAGGAATTGCAAGTGTAGGATGAGTGTCATTGATATGAATTGCAACCTTTTCGTGGAGGTTTTCAAGTGTTCCGTATACTGACATGTGATTTGTAACGATATCTCCTATTGAAGCAGCGCAGAGGAAGTACTGCTGTCTGAGTCTGAGTGACTTGCCTTCGAGATGGTTATCGTTAGGATAAAGTACCTTTGAGATTGCGTTTGCAATGCTGTTCTGTCCAAGAGCCTTTGCGTAGTCACCCTGATTGAACATAGCCATATCAAAGCTTGGTGACTTTGCAGTCCAGAGTCTCAGAACAGAAACACCTTCGCTGTCATATCCTGAAACGTACATATCACAAGGAATAGCGAGAACTGTGCTGTAGTTCTGGAGTGATACATGGTGGTACTGATTGTCCCAGTATTCGTTAAGTTCACCCTCAAAGTGTACTTCAATTGCCTTTTCAGGCTTAGGATCGAGCCATACATCTCCGCCCGGCATCCAGTTGTCAGGAAGTTCGGTCTGCCATCCTTCGTCAATCTTCTGCTTGAAAATTCCGTATTCGTAGCAGATGGAATAACCCATTGCAGGTATTTCCTGAGTTGCCATCGCATCAAGGTAGCAGGCAGCAAGTCTTCCGAGACCGCCGTTTCCGAGACCTGCGTCAGGTTCGTTTTCGTATATCTGTTCGAGGTTGATTTTGTATTCGCTGAGAATACTTCTTACGTCCTCAACTATCTCAAGATTGTAAAGGCTGGTTTTTAATGATCTCCCCATAAGAAATTCCATGGAAAGATAATAAACCTGTTTTTTTCCTTCGGAATTGATCTTGTTGTTGAAGCTGTTCCTCTTTTCGCTCAGATAACGCATAACTATTGAAGAAAGTGCGTTGTAAACCTGAAGGTCGGATGCAGCGTCAGGTGCCGCGTTGTAATCTGCCTTGAGTACTCTTTCAAGCTCCTGCTTGATATAATCCCTGGTCATCTTTTTCATCTTTTTTTCTCCGTTCTCCGGTTTGTATGTGCCATTGAAAAAACAGCGGTTATTCGTCGTTTTGATAAATAGCATATAAATCCGGTAATTGAAAATCAGTGATATGTATAAAACAAACACTATACCTATATTATACACGAATTACAAAACAAATTCAATACTTTCAGTAAAACAAATTTTATCGCCGCAGATATTTCTGTGGTATATATCTGCGGCGATAAAATAGAAGGTAAAAAAATCTGACGGTATTCTGCATACATGCCGTTGGTCTAAAGTGTGCATATTAACAAATCGATAGTGTGAAACAAAAAAATTTATATAAACTATTGACAGCGAATGTGTTAGGTGGTATACTAAGTACAGAAGTTAAGTTACGGTTGATTATTTCAGAGCTTATCTTCTTTTCTAACCTGAACATCTGACAACATCTTTCTCATCCATCTTACTACTTTTTCAGTACACACTTTTTAATGATTTTATCTTTCATCTTACTACTCAAAATAATAAAATAGTTAAATTTAAATATTGGGCAAACTTGCTGAAAGGCAAGGACGCAAAGCTAACGGGTCTAAACCGACAATAATAAGAGGGTATGACAGCCAGCTGCACAATTTTTAAACGAACCAGTAAAAAGGGCGTTTATGGTTGGAACTTAAGGCTGATACCTAAAAAGTATCAGCCTTTTATTATTTTAATTAACAGTAAATATTATTTGAGTAAATACAAAACGGGAGGAATCGTTATGAGAAAAGTTGCAAAATTTTTTAGCGGACTTTTATCCGCTTCTCTTGCATTTAATTTTGCAGCACCGGCTGTGTCACAGTATATTGCTGCAGCAGAGACTGAGATTGCGAGTCTGAGTGAAGTAATCAGAGCAGGTTTTGAAAATTATGAAACATCCATAGATATAAGCAGGTTTGAACTTACTGCAGAAGATGTGCCTCGTATCGTAGAGGTAATTAACTATGTAAGGACGATTCCTGAACTTTTCTATATTTCTGTAGACGGAAACGGAACAG
>CAMCOJ010000207.1 GCA_945876405.1 uncultured Ruminococcus sp. | reverse complement strand
GTATAATATTATATTGGTATAAATAATTTTGTAAAAAAAACAATTAGTTCTTACGGAGGATATTATGAATATAACAGTTTTATGCGGCGGACTCAGCGGCGAAAGAGATGTCAGTCTTACATCCGGTCTTATGTGTGCAAAATCCCTCAGTAAAAAAGGTCACAAGGTATTTCTTCTTGATGTTTTTATGGGAACTGAGGTTACTGCTGATGAAGCATTCAGTGGAGAAACTGACTTTGAGTCGCAGACCTCTTCCATCGATGTTAATGAACCGGATCTTGAAAAAATCAAGGAAATGCGCGGAGAAAGCCCTGACGGATTTTTCGGAAAGAACGTTCTCGATATCTGCAAAAAATCCGATATCGTATTCATGGCACTTCATGGTGCAAACGGCGAAGACGGAAAGATTCAGGCAACTTTTGACCTTCTGGGTATAAAATACACCGGTTCCGATTATCTTGGAAGTGCAAATGCAATGAACAAGGGCATTACAAGAAGACTTCTCATTGCTGACGGAATAAAAATGGCCGGCGGAACTTCATATACTGCTGAAGACCACAGGAACGGTAAAACTGATGAATGGGACTTTTTCCCGTGCATTGTAAAACCTTGCTGCGGCGGTTCAAGTATCGGTGTTTCAAGAGCTGAAAACAAAGCAGAATTTAAGAAAGCCCTTGATGAATGTTTCAGATATGAAGATGAAGCAGTTGTGGAAAAATTTATCAAAGGCCGTGAATTCTCTGTCGGTGTTCTGGACGGAAAAGCTCTTCCTGTTATCGAAATAATTGCTGACGGATTTTACGACTATAAAAACAAATATTCAGGAAAAACTCTTGAAGTATGTCCGGCAGAAATCGATGATGTACTTGCAAAAAAACTCGGAAGAACCGCCGAACAGGCCTTCTCCGTACTCAAGCTCTGCGTATATTCAAGATTTGACTTTATAGTAAATGAAGCAGGAGAAATATACTGTCTTGAAGCAAATACCCTTCCTGGCATGACACAGGCTTCACTTATCCCTCAGGAGGCTGCAGTTATCGGACTTAATCATGCTGATCTCTGTGATTTTATAGTTAAGAAGTCACTTGAAAGATTTTAAGGAGGATTTATATTGAAAGCTATGACACTTGGTGAGATTGCCGGTGCATGCAGCGGAAGGCTTATTGCTGCTGAAGGTTCCGAAAATCTCACTGTAAATGATATAACTATTGACAGCCGTACCGTCCGTGAGGGTTCACTCTACATACCGATAAAAGGTGCAAGATTTGACGGACATGATTTTATAGAGTCTGTCTTTGAAAACGGTGCAGTCTGCACACTGACCGAAAGACCTGATGACAGTGTTTCATTTCCGCAGATTTCAGTAAAATCAACTTCTGACGCACTCAGGGATATTGCAGAATACTACAGAAGTCTCTTTCCGAACCTTAAGGTTATAGGCGTATCCGGAAGTTCAGGAAAAACCTCGACCAAGGAAATGATTTACTCCGTTCTGTCACAGCACTTTAACGTACTTAAAACCGAGGGAAATCTCAACAACGAAATCGGCGTTCCGAAAACAGTGTTCAGAATAGATGAAGAACATGAAGTCGCTATAATCGAAATGGGTATCAACCACTTCGGTGAAATGACAAGACTTGCAAAGATTGTCCGCCCTGATATCGCTGTTATTACAAATATCGGTACAGCCCATCTCGAATTTTTAGGCTCAAGAGACGGGATTCTAAAGGCAAAGACAGAGATGCTCCCCTTCCTTGCAGAAGGCGGAACTGCAGTCCTCAACGGTGATGACGACAAACTCCGTACAGTTGATTCAGTAAATACAAGCTTCTTCGGATTTGGCAGTGAAAACAGCACAAGGGCTGAAAATATTGTTCAGAAAGGCATAGACGGAACTTCATTCACAATCGTTACTGATGATATAAAGGCTGATGCATTTGTACCGGCTCTGGGCAATCATATGGTTCAAAACGCAATAGCAGCATTCAGGATTTCTCAGATTCTCGGTATGCCTGCTGAAAAAGCAATTGAGGGCATCCGCTGCTTCAGGAACATAGACGGACGTTTCAACGTTATAAAAACCGGTTTTTTCACACTTATAAACGACTGCTACAATGCAAACCCTGATTCTGTAAAAGCGTCTCTGAAAGTTATAAGCACTCTTTCCGGAAGAAAGGCAGCTGTACTTGCAGATATGAAGGAACTTGGCAGCGACTCGGAAAAAATGCACCGCGAAGTCGGCAAAGCAGCTGCAGAAAGTCTTGACACACTTGTCTGTATCGGTGATGAAGCAAAGTACATTCTCGAAGAGGCTGTTTCTGTAAACCCTGCCCTCAGAGCAGTTCATTACAGCACAAATGATGAAGCTAAAAAAGATATTATGAACCATCTTGAAAAATCAGATACAGTACTTATCAAGGGTTCTCATTCTATGAATTTATCTGAAATAACTTCGTTTTTGAAAGAAATATGTGAATAATTCACAAAAATTTATTTTGCTATTGACAAATCCGTAAAATTAATATATCATAAGAGCATAGATAAATTAATTGAAACAATGGCGTTTCGATTTCATTAAAAGTACGCGGTTACTGTGCATTTTTGATGGGATTGAAACGCTTTTTATTTTACTTACAGGAGGACATTTATTATGGCAGATTCAAAGAGTGTTGCATCTATGTTTGCATGCAACGTTTTCAACCAGACAGTTATGAGAGAAAGATTACCTAAGAACGTTTTTAAGACTGTTATGCAGACTAAAAAATTAGGTATTGCTCTCGGAAGCAATGTAGCTGACGTTGTAGCAAATGCAATGAAGGACTGGGCTATTGAAAAAGGTGCCACACACTACACACACTGGTTCCACCCTATGACAGGTGTTACTGCTGAAAAGCATGATGCTTTCATTTCTCCTAATTCAGACGGAACAGTTATCCTTGAGTTTTCAGGCAAGGAACTTGTAAAGGGCGAACCTGATGCTTCATCATTCCCTTCAGGCGGTCTCCGTGCAACATTCGAAGCAAGAGGCTATACAGCATGGGATCCTACATCTGATGCATTTATCAAGGATGGTACTTTATATATTCCGACAGCTTTCTGTTCATACACAGGTGAGATCCTTGACAAGAAGACTCCTCTCCTCCGTTCAATGGACGTATTAAGTGAACAGGCACTCAGAATTCTCAGACTCTTCGGCAACACAACAGCTACAAGAGTTCTTTCAACAGCAGGTGCTGAACAGGAATACTTCCTTGTTGACAAGGGACTTTACGATCAGCGTGAAGACCTTATCATAACGGGAAGAACACTTTTCGGTGCAAAGCCTCCAAAGGGTCAGGAACTTGAAGATCACTACTTCGGAAACATCAAGGAAAGAGTTGCAGCATACATGCACGAACTTGATGAAGAACTCTGGAAGCTTGGTATTCCTGCAAAAACAAAGCATAACGAAGTTGCTCCTGCACAGCATGAACTTGCTCCTGTTTTTGAAACATCAAATATTGCTTCTGACCACAACCAGCTCACTATGGAGCTTATGAAGAAGATTGCTCTCAAGCACGGTCTTGTTTGTCTCCTTCACGAAAAGCCGTTCGCAGGTGTAAACGGTTCAGGTAAACACAACAACTGGTCAATCGCTTCAAATGACGGTCAGAACCTTCTTGACCCGGGCGATACACCAACAGAAAACACACAGTTCCTTACTTTCCTCGTTGCATTCATCAAGGCTGTAAACAAGTATTCTGACCTTCTCAGACTTTCAGCTGCAAGTGCCGGAAACGACCACCGTCTCGGTGCTAACGAAGCACCTCCTGCTATCGTTTCAATGTTCATTGGTGACGAGCTCCAGGCTCTTCTTGATGCTCTTGAAAATGATACAAAGGCTGAGGTTAATTCAAACGTTAAGTTTAAGATTGGTGTAGATGCTCTTCCTTCATTCAAGAAGGACAACACAGACAGAAACAGAACTTCACCTATGGCATTCACAGGAAACAAGTTCGAATTCAGAATGCTCGGTTCTGCTGATTCAATCTCATGTACAAACGTAATGATGAATACAATCATTGCAGATGTTCTCTGCGAATTCGCTGATGAACTCGAAGGTGCAAAGGATTTCAACGGCAAGCTTAAGGAAATTCTCGTTAAGGCATACAAGGAAAACAAGAACATTATCTTCAACGGAAACGGCTACTCAGACGAATGGGTAAAGGAAGCTACAGAAGTAAGAGGTCTTCCGAACTACGTTTCGACAGTTGACTGTCTCCCTCAGTACCTCGCTGACAAGAATGTTCAGATGTTTGAAAAATTCAAGATTTACTCAAAGGTTGAAATCGCTTCAAGAACAGAAATTCTCCTTGAAAACTACACAAAGGTTATCAATATAGAAGCTCTCACAATGGTAGACATGGCTAAGAAGCAGATTTATCCTGCAGTTATGGACTATACAAAGGATGTATGCAGTGCACTCGCTTCAATGAAGTCTGTAGGCATCGAAAACCCAACACAGGAAAAACTCGCAAACAAGCTTTCATCTTCACTCAAGTGTCTTGATGCTGCTGTAGGCGAACTTGAACAGGCTCTTATCAACGCAAAGGATGCTTCTGAAGATATCTACAAGCTCTCAAGATTCTACAGAGACGAAGTATTCAGCAAGATGCAGTCTCTCAGAGCTGTAGCTGACGAGCTCGAAACAATCGTATCCGAAAAATACTGGCCATTCCCTGTATATTCTGATCTCCTCTTCAGAGTATAATACCTTATATATTTTCATTGACACATTCCCTCTATCGAAACTTATGATATAAAATATAGTGAAAGTCAAAATAAATTTGACTTTCACTATATTTATTTTATTAATATTGCCTTGCACAT
>CAMCOJ010000206.1 GCA_945876405.1 uncultured Ruminococcus sp. | reverse complement strand
TAATTTATATAGAATTGATATAAAAAACCGTATTTTACTGAACATAAAAAATTCATTTGTATTCGAGGTGATAATTATGCAGAAAAGAAGACTCACCTTCGGCGTTGTTGCAGCTCAGGCTTCCGATATAGAACAGCGGCGAATTATGGAGGGAATCATAGAACAGGCAAAGTCTCTTAATATAGACACTGTTGTTATTTCAAACATTTATAATCCTGACAAAAATTTCTGTATGCTTGACTGTCACAAGGAAAATAATATATACAGACTGCTCAGTTCTTCAGGAATCGACGGATTCATCCTCATTTCTGAAGCTATTGCAAACAACGAACTTCAGAATCACATAAAGAACTATCTCCGTAAGCGTCCGGAAACACCTGTTGTAGTCATAGGTTCACCGTCAGACGACCTTATTCTACCTTATTTTGACGTTATAAACACAGACGATGCCGCTGATATGGAAGATATAACAGACCATCTTATTGAAGTGCACGGGTGCAGAGACATAGATATAATAACCGGCAGTGAAGGCCTTGAAGTATCGTCAAAAAGAGTCGAAGGATACCGCAGATCCCTTGAAAAACACGGTATTGAATTCAGTAATGACAAAGTTGTTTACGGAAACTTCTGGTTCAACTCCGGAAAGGACCTTGCAGAACAGTATATAAAAGGAAAACGTCGTGTTCCGGAAGCTCTTGTATGTGCAAACGACTATATGGCATACGGTCTGCTTGACGAATTTTCCGACCATGATATTACCGTTCCTGACTCTATTTTAGTAGTGGGATATGAACATATACTACAGAGAGTTTACCATTATCCTGTTTTATCCACATACCAGAGAAACAGAAAGGCACTCGGTGCTGAATCAGTCAGAATCCTTTACTCAAAACTCAGCCATCAGAAATATGAACCTAAATATTCTCTTAAAGGAAGATTCATTCCCGGCGACTCCTGCAAGTGCGGCATATGCCGGAAAGAATACAATGAAGAACTTAAGGAAAAGAAAACAGACCGAATATACAGAGACTTTAATCTCTTCAGCGATTTTGAAGAACGTCTTACTCTCTGTACATCAATGAATGATTATGTATCCGCTCTCTCCCACTTCACATACATGGTAAGAGACCTCGATGCAATGTACCTGTGCCTCTTTGAAGACTGGTACAACAACACCACACCTGAAGGGGTAACCGGTTCAGTTATGAACTGCTACACCATAAAAAATGAATTTACAAATGAATACAAAACTTCATTTGTAACAGAAAATGATGTCTCATCTATCCTGTCATACTGCAGTGAACCATGTGCGTACTATTTTAATCCTCTGTTTTTCGGTGACAGGTACTTCGGATATATAGTTACTGTATACCGTAACCCTGACACTTATGATTCCATATTCAGGAACTGGCTTAAAACTGTATCAAACGCACTTGAGATGCTCAGAATGAAAAATGATATAAACTATCTTACACAGTGCCAGGGATTTTCACAGACTCATGATTCCAGCACAGGGCTGCTGAAAAAACCAGGTTTTGAAAATGCAGTCAGAAGAGTCGCCTCAGTTGCACCGGAAGGCACGAAAATATGCCTTATGGTTCTTAAAACTGAACTTTTTTCAAAGAATATTCAGTTTGAAAATCAGGAAACCCGCCTGAAAACACTCAGAGAGATAACCGACATCATGAAATCTCTTTCAACCAGCAGGAACGAACTGTGCGGACTTCTTTCAGAAACCGCATACATATTTGCAGGTATCGGAAACTATCCTGAGAACTTCTGTGATATTCTCACAGACAAGATAAGCTGCATGCTGCTGCATGCCTCTTCGTATATAGCAGAGTACGGCATAAATTCATTTGTCTGTGCTACTGAAGATTTCGACACAAAGGACTTTGACTACGAAAAGAGCTTCGCTGTTTTAGCCGAAAAAATAAACAGAGAAATTGCCGAAAGGACATCAAAGCTAAGCCTTCCTCATTTTTCTGAATTCCAGAATCTTCGCAGCAATATCTATCTGAACCCTTCAGAATCATACTACTCTGAAGAAATATGCCAGAAGCTTTGCCTGAGCACCGGATACTTCAGAAACATATACAAAAAATATTTTGACATAAGCTATCATCAGGACTGCATACGCAGCAAAATAGCCATGGCAAAGTTTCTCCTCTGCACCACATCAATGAGCGTCACAGCTATCGCCTCAAAATGCGGCTACGAAGATGAAAAATATTTTATGAGACTGTTCCAGCAGAACACCTCATATACACCTAACAAATACCGTATGCTATTTAAACAGTAAAAAGTCTCTGCTGTACATTTTTACAGCAGGGACGTTTTGTTTCCGTATATATTTCTTATAATGTGAAATACTATTGTAAACGAAAAATTTTTCGTCCACTGTAATTATGCTGCATAATTTACAGTTTAATCAAAAGTATGAAAGGAAAATGCAAAAATGAAAAAAGCGATCGCTATTTCGATGCTGTGCTTTATTCTGAGCTGCTCACTTGTATCTTGCGGTAACAACGATAAAAACAACACCACAACACAGAATCCGGACAGCAAACCTGCTGTTACAAAATCTGAGACCACAGCTGGAACAACATATACTGTTTCCGGGTCAGCTGCAGAAACATCTGAATCAGAGAGACACTTTACAGACAAAGGATACGGAGATGTTTCAGAACACGGAGTTATGCCTGATGAAACATCTCCTCTCGAAAAAATCCCTGAAGCTGCTGAAACTGCTGTAAAGGACGCCGGAGATCTTGTATCTGATGTAATAGATGATCTGACCTGACTTTTCAACACAGGTTAAGCAGTATTTCTGTTTTTTCAACTGCATCAGAATGCAGAATTTCCGCACATGCAATTCTGTTTTCACCATATATCAACTTTTGTTCCACATAGTTTTCCACATAGTGTTGAAAGCTGTGTGGAATAATGATATAATAATTTTTTCGCATTTACTTGACATCCTTCTGTATTTATCATACAATATAATTTGATAACTATAATGATAAGGACGGTATTTTTATGTTAAACACAGAAAAAACTATGGATAAAATCGTTGACCTCTGCAAATCAAAAGGATTTGTATATCCGGGCTCAGAGATTTACGGCGGTCTTGCAAACACATGGGACTACGGTCCGCTGGGCATGCAGCTCAAGAACAACATCAAGCAGGCATGGCTCAAAAAATTCGTTCAGGAAAACAAGTACAATGTCGGCCTTGACAGTGCCATCCTCATGAACCCGCAGACATGGGTTGCTTCAGGTCATATCGGCGGATTCTCAGATCCTCTTATGGACTGTAAGGAATGCAAGACAAGACACAGAGCTGACAACCTCATCGAAAACTTTGACGGAACAAACCCAAGCGGATGGTCAAATGAACAGATGATGGACTACATAAGAGAAAAAGGCATCGCATGTCCTGAATGCGGAAAGTCAAACTTCTCTGATATCAGACAGTTCAACCTTATGTTCAAAACATTTCAGGGCGTAACTGAAGATTCAAAGTCAGAAATCTACCTCAGACCTGAAACTGCACAGGGTATCTTCGTAAACTTCGCAAACATCCAGCGTACAACACGTAAAAAGGTACCTTTCGGTGTTGCCCAGATTGGTAAGTCATTCAGAAACGAAATCACACCTGGTAAGTTCATCTTCCGCGTAAGAGAGTTTGAACAGATGGAACTTGAATTCTTCTGCAAACCAGGCACAGACCTCGAATGGTTTGCATACTGGAGACAGTTCTGTAAGGACTGGCTTCTCAGTCTCGGTCTTAAGGAAGAAAACCTCAGACTCCGTGACCATGAGCCTGAAGAACTCTGCTTCTATTCAAAGGCTACAACAGACTTCGAATACCTCTTCCCTTCATTCGGCTGGGGCGAACTCTGGGGTGTTGCTGACAGAACAGACTACGACCTTACACAGCACATCAACACAAGCGGCAAGTCACTCGAATACTTCGATCCTGAAACAAATGAAAAGTATATACCATATGTTATCGAACCTTCACTCGGTGTTGAAAGACTCTTCCTCTCAGTTCTCTCTGAAGCTTATGATGAAGAAGAACTTGTTTCTGTTGACAAAAACGGAAATGAAAAGAAGGATGTCAGAACAGTACTTCACTTCCACCCTGCTCTCGCACCGTTCAAGTGTGCAGTTCTCCCGCTCGTAAAGAAACTCTCACCTCAGGCTGAAGAACTTTATGCTATGCTTTCAAAGCACTTCATGGTTGACTACGATGAAGCCGGCACGATTGGTAAGCGTTACAGAAGACAGGATGAAATCGGTACACCGTTCTGTATCACATATGACTTCGATACACTCGAAAAGGACAACTGTGTAACAGTACGTGACCGTGACACAATGGAACAGGAACGTGTAAATATCAACGATCTTGTTGAATATATCGAAAAGAAAATTGCGTTCTGATATATTCTCACACAACCAGGATAATATAAAAAAACAGAGCAGTATCGCTTAATTGCGGTACTGCTCTTATTTGTGCGAATGCATTCTCTAATATTTACAAAAATCATCCCACCGGACAGCAACTATGCTGAAACGGTGGGATGTGTGTGTCAGGTTAAGTAACCCAAACCATTCGTTTATTTAATTCCAAATTCCTCGTACAGTTTCTGACGGTATTCGTCATCTGATGTAACCTTTTGTATTTCATCATTTCTTCCAGCGTTAATAAGAGAATTGATTAAAGTGATAATCTTGTTTTCACCTTTAACCTCACCATCATTATAACTTTCCCATACAAGATTCTTCTCATGAATCTCAGTAACATATTCCTGATCAAAAAGAATATCCATCATAGTAAACACCTCGTTTTCATGCTTCTTAACGAAGTCT
>CAMCOJ010000205.1 GCA_945876405.1 uncultured Ruminococcus sp. | reverse complement strand
CTCCCTTTGCGTAGTTACCAAATAAACAAAACAGACTACGTCAAACAACAAGAAAATTGTATATTAACAACAAAGAAATCAGTAAACTTTACAGGTTTCTTTGTTTTTATCAGGACTTTCGATTTGGAAGTCCTTTTTTGTTGGGAAAGGGAGGAATAAATATGAAATCAATGATAGTTGAAAATAAAAATATCAAACAAACCGTTCCATGCTACTATATGCCGAAGATGTTTTTAACAGATCATTCTCTTTCTGAATTCAGCTTAGACAGCAAGCTGCTTACCGGAGTAATTATTTCACTTGCCAAAACTGGCGAGGATATTGTTGATGCAGCTAATCTGATTCAGGTTTTAGGGAAAGATACAATCAACGAGCTGTTAAAAGAACTTAAGACAGAACGGGGTGAATGAGGATGTACAATTTCGATTACTTTCTTGGAAACGAAGCTGAACAATTTTACTTCTATAAAATCCCTCAGCTGCTTTTTACGGACGATAAATTTAAAAAGCTTTCTTCTGATGCAAAAATCCTTTACGGTTTAATGCTCGACAGAGTAAGCCTTTCGTATAAAAACGAGGAACGCTTTACCGATGAATTAGGACGAGCATTTATCTATTTCACGAGGGAAACAGCAATGGATATGCTTAATTGCGGAAGAGATAAATCTGCTGACATATATAAAGAACTTGAAGATATCGGATTAATCGAGAGAAAACGTCAGGGACTTGGTAAACCAACCAAAATATACGTTAAACATTTTAACAGAATGACTGATGATAATAGCCGACTTCAAGAGGTCGGAAAAGCCGACTTCAAGAGGTCGGAAAAACCGACTTCAAGAGGTCGGAAAAGCCGACTTCAAGAGGTCGGAAAAACCGACACAATCCATACTAATATAAATCAGACTAATGTTAACCATACTGATTTGAATCAATCTTTCATTCTTTCTGAAAATCAGACTGAAAAAGAAAGAGAGAGTGAAAGAGAGAAAACAAAAAATCTTTCTTTTTCTGAAATTATTTCCGAGATTGGATATAACAGCTTCTATGTTCCAGAGAACGAACAGGAATCATTTGAACCGGATTATGATGTTTTAAAGAATTGCAGAATTCCATATTCATTCGTTGGTAGCCTTAAAAACACCAAATTAGCATTAGCTTTTATGTTTGGGTATAATTTTTATTCCGAGAGCATGGACGAGCTTGATCGTAATTTCTTTCGCGATGTTATAAACAATCTTGCGGATATGATAGCAAAGGAGAACGAATATAACTCCTATGACGTTATCGACAAATTCAACGAGGTTTTGATACGGTCAAATCCTTATGATTGGTTCGTAAGTTTCATAAGTAACTGGACAGAAGTAAACATTGAGATGGCTGAAAAAGGAAAAAAAGTCAAATTTCCAAACGCTTTAATGAAAAAATGTATGTTCAACTGGTTTGATAACTTCACTTTGAATGATGATTGCTTATGCCGAAGCATTCCAGAAGTTACATATTCCGAAATTGGTAAATACAAGCCGATTTCCGAAGAAAAATCAGAAACAAATGAAGAGCAGATTCTAACCGCACCAGAAAGCTCTGAACAGCCCTTTGAAACATTTTCAGGCATTACACCCGATGGTGATATCACAGTTGCTGACGAGCCTGTGAGTGATGTGTATAGCGATTCCCAGAAAACGGAAGAAGAATATGATTTTACTTTAAAAAATGAAGTATCATATTCGGAAGCGTCACATATTGCTTTTAACCCTGCTATATCACTGACCGAAAAAATAAACTGGTTTGATGAAAACGTAGAGAATTGGCGAGATTCAGAACATCTGATGTGTGTATATATAAGGGAAAAAATACAAAATAACATTTCTGGAGGGAAATTATGAAGAAAATAATATCATTTATAATGGCTGTAATGCTTACTGCAACAACATACGGATTTGTTGGAACAAATGAGAATTTCGGTGCAAGCACCTTATATGCTGCCGAAGCACTTAATAACGATGATTTTGATATCATTGATATGATTAAGCTTATCGGCTTATTCCTTGATGAATAACAGGGAGGTTTTTTATGGGTAATCAGATTCAGGACAGCAGTAAACAGACATTTACATTTGTCATAGAAACTGCCAAGCTAACTCAGGAAATCCTTTTGGCAGTGATAAAAGATTATATTGATACAAAACCCGAAAAAACAGGCAGACAAAGCATAAACGCACTCTCAGGCGGTCATGAGGAAAACCTGAAAAATATTACTGTTACAAAAAACAATTTGAAGGATTTTGAAAAGACGGCTTCCAAATATGGTATAAAATATGCGATAAAGCGTGATGATACCGATAAAGACAACACAAAGTATCTTGTTATGTTTCAGGGAAAAGATTTGGAACGAGTGAATTCCGCATTGCAGGAATACGCTCACGATAAAACAAATACCACAAAAGCAAGATTCTCATTGCAGCACATGAGAGAACTTGAAAAAGAAGTCAGTCAGCGAACAAGTCCCGACAAACATAAGCAGAAGCTCAGAGATAAGGACAGAGGAGAGATTTCACATTGATAAATTCAAAAGTATATGTGGAGGAGAAAAATGAAGAAAAACATTTTTAGTCAGATACTTGCAGATATTCTCTCTGCCTTGAATCTCGATCAGGCATTCAAGAAGAAAAATATAGGCAAAACAATAAAAATGAATATTCCGTTTCTCGCTTTTGCTTGGGCAGGAAACAGAATTGCTGAAGCATGGCGTATGTCAAACGGTGATTTTCTTCTTTTCACAGAAAACATAAACTACACATTGACCCATCCAATACCAAGTTTTAATAAAATAGCCTTATGGTCTGGAATAGGTCTTGCAGTAGGAATAAAAATTGTTATGATTGTGAAAAAGAAAAATGCCAAAAAATTCAGGCATAACGAGGAATATGGTTCTGCTCGATGGGGTACAGAAAAGGACATTGAACCATACATCAATCACGAGAACAAGTATGAAAACATTATCCTTACAAGCACAGAAAGTCTGACTATGGAGGAACGTTCACCATACGGATATAAGTATTCACGAAACAAGAACGTTCTGGTCATAGGTGGGTCCGGTGCAGGTAAAACAAGTGGATTTATCAAGCCGAACATAATGCAAATGCACTCAGCTTATGTAGTAACTGACCCTAAAGGAACTGTAGTTCTTGAGTGCGGTAAAATGCTTGCGGAGCATGGCTATAAGATAAAGATACTTAATACAATAAACTTTAATAAAAGTATGCACTATAACCCATTCGCTTACATACATGGAGAGCAGGATATCCTGATACTCGTTGATGTTATCATCGCTTCTACGAAAGGAGATAACGAAAAAGGCGGAGAGGATTTCTGGGTCAAGGCAGAAAGGCTGTTATATACAGCTTTGATTGCCTTTATATACTATGAAATGCCTGAGAATGAGCATACAATGGATACTCTTGTACAGCTTATAAATGCAAGCGAAACAAGAGAAGATGATGAAACGTTCCAGAACGCTGTTGACCTCATGTTTGAAGCTCTTGAAAAAGGTGAGCCTGAGTATGAAACAGATGAAAACGGTAACTATGTCATGGAAAATCTCGTAAACGAGAACGGTGAAATCCAATACGAAATGGAAAAAGGCAAGCCTAAACTTAATGAAGACAATGAGAAAATTCCTATTCAAGTACCAAAGGTGAAAACTGATGAAAATGGTAATGTGGTATATGAAAAAGGTAAAGAACCACAGCCTGATCACTTTGCGGTACGTCAATATAAGCGATACAAACTCGCAGCAGGAAAAACTGCAAAATCTATCCTCATTTCATGTGGTGCAAGACTTGCTCCATTTGATATTGAGGGATTAAGAAATATCATGTCATATGATGAAATGAATCTCGATGAAATTGGTGAGGTCGATAAAGATGGTAAAAAGACTGCTCTTTTCATCATAATGTCTGATACAGTTAAAACCTATAACTTTGTGGTAGCAATGCTATATACACAGCTTTTCAATCGTCTGTGTACAATAGCTGATGATAAATATGGCGGACAGCTGCCTGTCCCTGTCAGATGTCTGATAGATGAGTTTGCCAATATCGGTGAAATTCCGAATTTCAAGACATTGATTGCTACAATACGAAGCCGAAGAATTTCGGCAAGTATTATTCTACAAGCCAAATCACAGCTTGAAGATATTTACGGTAAAAGTACCGGAACAATTGTCGGATGCTGTGATACTATTCTGTTTTTGGGCGGACAGGAAAAGTCTACGTTAAAGGAAATGTCCGAAACGCTCGGTAAACAAACGATAGACCTTTTCAATACGTCCGAAAACAGAGGTCAGTCATCATCGTACGGACTGAACTACAATAAAACAGGAAGGGAGTTGATGAGCCAAGATGAATTGTCTGTAATGGATGGTGGGAAGTGCATACTCCAGATCAGAGGAACAAGACCGTTCTTTTCTGATAAGTTTGATATATCTTCGCACGATAACTATAAGTTTTTATCCGATTACAACAAGGCTAATACTTTTAATGTTGAGGAGTATGTAAGTCAGAAAATCAAAACGAAGAAAAAAGTTATTTCAGATAATGCTGTTATCTACAACAAAGATAAAGTTAATGAAATAACAAGAAATTGATATTTTAGGAGGAAAATAAAAATGGAATTTTTTAAAAAAGGTGTTACTGTTCTTCAATCAGTTACTATTCTTATCGGTGCAGGTGTTGCTGTTTGGGGCATAGTAAATCTTCTTGAGGGATATGGTAATGATAACCCAGGTGCAAAATCACAGGGTATGAAACAGCTCATGGCAGGTATCGGTATATTTGTTCTTGGAACCTGTCTCTTATACACATCTCCGAGCCCACGAGACAGGCAGAAATC
>CAMCOJ010000204.1 GCA_945876405.1 uncultured Ruminococcus sp. | reverse complement strand
AAATTCCGATTTACGTACCCTTCTCAATTTCTCCGGAATAATCAATTATTCCTCCAAATTCGACAACGTTTGTATAACCCAGTTCCGCCAGTTTTTTCGAAGCCTGCTTACTTCTGTTTCCGCTTCGGCAATACACGTATATTGTCTGATTCTTATCCGGCAGCTGTTCAATCTCTTCTGTTCCTATTGTTTCATTTGGAATATTGACCGCACCCGGAATATGTCCTTCTTCAAACTCATCTGTCCTTCTGACATCCAGAATAATGTAGTCTGAATCATTTTCCATAAGTTCCAGACCTTCCTGCATTGAAATTTGCCGAAAGTCCGGCTGTTTCTCAGTATTTTTCATAGAATCCTCCCTTTCACATCCGGTAAACATAATAAGAATGATTATAAAAATCATAAATACTTTTCTCACAACAACCCTCCGTCTGTTTTTCAAAAAATTCGAAATATCCCGAAAACAATCATTCCACAAAGGAGAAACAGAATACTATCAGGTAGCTGACACCGTCATTAGTAATGACACCTTTGACGGAGAGATTACTTGTTAACCAATTTTATCCTTCATCTCCTGATACTTAACTTCGAGAGAATTTCTTGGTTTTATTTTCATTTTTATTCCGTTTTCATATACACTTATCCAGAGCTTTTCATCTCCGAATACCCGAATCGTATCCAGAATTTTATACAGAATAACTTCTTTATTTGAATCGTGAACATGTTTCCAGTAATATTTTACTGCATCATCCGGTTCACAAAGTAATATTGAGATAATCAGCATAGTTTCACATAATTCCTCGATATTACTACTTAATTGATAACTGCTATATGATGATTTTTTCTTTATTTCCGCTTCAAATTTATCTACATATTCTTTTATAAAATCAATAGCCTTGTATTTCAAATCGTTTGTTACAAGGGCATTTGCGAAAATTTCCTCCATCTCAATATACAGTGAATTTCTGTCTATGCAAACGCTGGTCGCATCTATAAGCATGTTTTTTATGTTTTCATCTGAAAAACCAGAAGCAAATGTTCGCTTCACCAGCATATCATAAAAATCCGGCTGTCTGATACCTACTGCCTGAAACGGATCCTCTGAAGGAAAAATATAATAACCGCATCCATAAGCCAGGCGATTGTATAATTCTCTGAGCAACCGTGCAGATTCAGCACCATTTTCTCCGTCTGCAGGAATATCATTTATCATCTTTACAAAATTCTTAACTTCAAATCTCCACTTGGATCTTTTGCTCTTTGGAACAACCCGGTTTGGAGTACAATACAAATTAGCATCAACATTCTCAAGAAATTCATTAATCTGACTTTTCAGTGATTCAAAATCAACAACTACTGCCTTCCTCTTCTCTCTGGAAACAGATAAATTAACTCCGGAAATGATGTCTTCTATCAACGGATCTGCATCTGATTCTTTTTTACCTTTTGGCAG
The DNA here is from genome assembly GCA_945876405.1 of uncultured Ruminococcus sp. GTDB lineage: Bacteria > Bacillota > Clostridia > Oscillospirales > Ruminococcaceae > HUN007. The sequence continues at coordinate 3,465 of CAMCOJ010000204.1, read as the reverse complement.
CATCTTATACAGCTCTGAAGCAATTTTTTCCAAATCTTCTCTCCTGCATCTTTTTATTTTATCTCTGAATTCATTTATTTTCATAAACTCAATCCTCTCTTTACGGTAATAATTCTTATTATACCACATCTATGCTGATTTTTCAATCAGGAATAGCATTAGGCAATTTGTTTACTACAACTCCTTACCGTTTTTTCTTATTTTTAATTTTTCCTGCTGGTTTTTTGTTTTCATGCCGGTTTTCTGTTCTGAAGGATAAATGACATAAAAAAGCATATACTACCTCCGAGGTGATTAATATGGCAAAACAAGGCATGAAGCGTCCGGAATGCACGCACACAAAACCTGAAAACACCATGGCACCAGTTCCGGAAATCCAGGGAAAAGCAAAACACGGAAAGGTACATGCAAATCCAGTCATTGCAGGGACACATTCTCCCGCACAAAAGGTGTACCATACAACACCTTTTTCGCAGGATAAACCTGTTTCCGATGTCTATCCGGTTATTGACAATGACCTTGCACGGGACAACGTGGAGAATGACATAACTGCTGCTGACCTGCAGGATTTGTAACAGGAATAATCAACGCCGTCAGACCAAAAGTCCGGCGGCGTTGAATTTTCTGAAACTCTACCAGCATCGGTCATATGTACTTTTCAGTCATTTCAGAACCTCTCTTTCTTTTTATTTAGCACAGTATTCCGCATATCTGATAATGTTCTCCTCCCATTACAGTATATTATTTGCAAAGTCCATAAGCTGTTCAAAGCTGCCACGGGGATAAGCGGAAATATCATTGCGTTCCTTGTTTATAAGGCAGTCGGTGAGCAGAAAAACGCTCATTCCTGCCTTTTGTGCTGCTCCCATATCCTCGGTCACATCATTGCCTACCATAAGGCATTGTTCAGGACTTACACCAAGCCGTCTTGCAAGCTCCTTGTAGTATTCGGGATTTGGCTTGCAATAGCCGATATTTTCATAGGTCGTATATAGTTCAAAATCGTTTGGCTCAAAGCCTGCCCATCGAATACGGCTCTCTGTTGCAGTGGACGGAAAAATAGGATTTGTTGCAAGGGCAATCTGAAATTCCATTTCCTTTATGGTATGTACTGCAATAGCGGCTTTAGGATTATATCCGCAGATTTCCTTTGCATTCTGAAATTCCTTTTCATAAAACTCGTCGAACAGCGGCTTGTCTGCAAGTGCTTTTTCTCCGAACACTTCCGAGAATTTTTCCCAGAAAGCCTGCTCGTTGGTTTTTGTTCCGTTGTTCTTCACCATAGCGGCAGTTCCCGACCAAATACCGTCAATCAGTTTCTGTGGCTCATATCCGTAGGGAGCAAGCTTTTTTACAAGCAGCTTGAAATAGCCCTTTGTGAACTCGTCATTGTCCATAGGAAGCAAAGTTCCGTCTAAGTCGAATAGAATTGTTGTTATTTTCATTGATATCCTCCTTTAGTTTTTTCGTGCATGATATGATCATTCTGTCAAACGCCTCTTTCGCAATGGGATCATTTCGTTCATTTACCACAAAACTTAGAATTGACAGATAGAAGAATTTATACATGTACCAGGTATAAAAACTGTTTAAGATGTTTAATATCTCATGGTATCAGTGTTTCCTGTTAAATCACTTACAAGTCTGCTTTTAATCAGACAGAGATCAGCTATATCAATAGTTCCGTTTTGGTTCATATCTGCTGCTTTCAGATTAAAACTACAGTCATCATATACTCCCATAAGCCACTTCTGAGTCTGAATTATGTCAGTAACATTAAATTCACCATCCGCATTCATATCACCGGAAACATCTTTTATTATTTCAAATTTACGGTTATACTTTTCTGAATATTTCTCTGCGGTTGAATTGGCATATCCGTGAATAACAGTATCTTTTTCAAAGTATTCCTCAGAATAAAATTTACCGTCAATCAGCGTCCCATAATCATCATCAGAAAGAACATACTCCTTATATTTGTATCTGGACGGTATTGTATTTTCACTGTCGAAAATATCACACTCAGGATCATAGATATAGTAATCTGTAGTTGTTCCGGCTTTTGAAATGGTGTCTTCACCAATAAATGAACATCGATAGAATATTTTTGCAGGAGCACAACTTCTTAACTGAGCAGTCAGATAATAATTAATATATTTTACTGATTCAGGAACATTAATAAATGATATTTCATATCTCGCCAAAAATGAGAGCTCTGAAATTCCCGTTGTTCCGTCTTTGATATTTACGATCTGAACATTCTCATCACTGCCAACAAGCCAGTTGTCTACATAATGTAAACCACCGATGTTTTCAACACATGGAGAAGAGTCAAAGGCATTGTATCCGATATATTTAACAGTTTCAGGAATATCAAATTCTTCAAGTGAACTGCACAGAGAAAACGAACCGTAGCCTATTTCCAGAATTTCACTTCCGAACTTTACCTCCGAAAGCTTCTCACAGTAATAACACATCTCACCGGAGAGTGAAACCAGATTTTCCGGGAAAACGATACTTTTCATATTTGCGCAATGCACAAACGCTGCATTATTTATATGAGTTATATTGTCCGGTATAATCATTGTTTCCAGATTGACGCAGTCAAAAAAAGCGTAGTCATTTATTCGCTCTGCCTTATCTGAAATTACCGGTTCACTTTGCTTTAAAGCAGGAGGACAGCCAATAAGAATTTTCATATCCTTAGTGTAAACAATACCATCAGAAACACAGTAAAATGGATTGGTGTCAGATATAACAACTTCAGACACAGTCGGAGGAAGTAAATCAGCTGGTTTATTCAGAGCTACATGCTGAACTGTAGTAGTTGTCAGACTGTACCAGTCAAGATGTTCAAAAGAATCAGGTAAAGTTATCTTTTCAAGTTTCCTGCAGTAACCAAACGGAGTGTCCACAGAACCTTTAACCGGCAATCCATTTACTTCTTCAGGAATTACGACTTCTGTTATTTCATCGTCATTACAGCCTGAAAGAACAGCATACTCATCATATAACCTGAAAACAAGATTCCCCTCGGTTATGCTGGTGTAATTAGCATCCGGGTCCGGAAAAACCAGTGTTTCGTTATTCTGTTTCTTAAATTCCTTTGCAGTTGCAGCTTCCATTGCATATACGTTTACTGAATAAAATGAGGATACACTTAACATCAGGGAAAGTGCTAAAACTGACGAAACAGTCTTTTTTAGCATTAAATTCATTTTTACAACCTCCATTTATATAGAATCCATTATTTTACGCCTGACTTTATATCGGGATAAGCCGGCATAGAAAACATTCTCATTTAATCGCATAAAATCCGCTTTGCATATATGAATGCCAGAAAAGCTCAGCTGTTCTGAATCCAGTTTTATTCAGTAAATCAAGATGTTCTTTTATTGTTATCGGGAAATACTCATTATTATATCTGTCTCTTATACACATCTCCGAGCCCACGAGACAGGCAGA
>CAMCOJ010000203.1 GCA_945876405.1 uncultured Ruminococcus sp. | reverse complement strand
GGAGGAATAATTGATTATTCCGGAGAAATTGAGAAGGGTACGTAAATCGGAATTTATGGAGATGAAACTAGTGAAAATAGAGCATATTTCATATTGCTTTTATCGTTGGTTCAAAAGAAAAAGTGGACGAGTTAACACAAACGCTCAAAAATGATGGATATGAGGTGTTATCCGGTCTAGGAATAACGGTCGATGGATATTATGAAAAATACTTAAGAAAAAGAAAGACGCAAGTCAAAAAGAAAAGGATATAGCTGAGATGATCGGTCATTCCTATGATATTTCAGATGAGAAGTATATAGAACCAGTCGTGAAATATCTGAGAGAAGAAAAACAGAAGATAGACCGGCGGCTTCAGAAACGATGACAAAAACAGTTTTGTAATAACGGAGTTAAAATTATGAGTAAGACTGGATACTATTTTATTATAATTAACGTACTGGGATTTCTGCTTTACCTGATAAATCTTAAAACAAAAAACAAGCTGAATCCGGTAGTTACACTGATTGCCATGGCAGGCGGAAGTGCGGGAATTCTGCTTTCAGTTTTGTGTTTTGACAGGAAAGCCGAAAAGGAAAATATGATGATAAGAGTGCTGGCTATATGTATGCTGGTAATTTATGCTGTAGCAATCCTTATGTTAAAAGGGCACAGGGCGGATACAATTACATATTCAATATGGAAACCGTTTATGGAAAATAAATGGCTGCTTATTTATTTTGCTGCGATTAACCTTGTGACATTCACTGCATTTGCTTTAGATAAATTTAAGGCAGTTAAAAATAAATCAAGGATAAAGATAGTTACACTTCTGGGACTTTCATTTATCGGTGGTTCCGTGGGCGGATTTATATCTATGCACCTGTTTCATCATAAAACCAAAAAGAATTATTTTACAGTTGGTCTGCCGCTTATTATGCTGACGCAGATTGCAGTGATTTTTTATATTCTTAATGCAGGATGGTAAATAAGAAAATAAGGTTATACAGAAATTTTCAGATTCTGTATAACCTTATTTTGTTTACGGACTAATATATGCTGCCGATAAGTTTTTTCTCAATTCTCATTGTAACGAGCAGGTAATATGCGTTGTCAGCAGGAGAGAGGGAATCTGCATCAATGGCGTCGATTTTCTCTGACCAGCTTGCCAGTTTTGTCGTCATTTGAGTATAGTCTTCCATCATGTTTATAATATTTGCGCTGTCCGAATTGTACTTTTCCATAAATTCGATATAATCATCATAAAAGCTTTCATACTCATCCATCAGCTGCTTGAATTCAGGATCCACAAGACTAAAGTCACCGTTTTCTATTGCGGCCTTTATATCAGAGAGTGAAAATTCATTATCTGAACTTTCCTGACTTTCTGAAGACACGGAAATCTCTGGCTGGATTTTTGCCGGTAATGTTTCGTCAGCAGCTTCAGGTTCAGTCTTAGCAGGTTCAGTCTGGATTTCAGTTGGTTTTGTATCATTTTGTGGTGAAGATGAAGGAGTTGGATCTGTGTATTCCGGAATAGTATCAGGTTCATTTTTTTCAGATCTTCCGGTTCCGGATAAAATCGCGACAATGATAATTACGATTACAATGAACACCAGGCAACCGAGATATTTTTTCTTCTTTTGTCTTTTGATCTCTTTTTTTACTTCTTTCTGCAATGTTTTATCATCCATAAAATAACCTCCCCACAGAACTTAGTCTGTATGAATTTTTTTCTGTAATTACAGTATAGCATACAGAAAGCTGAGGTTATAAAAATGCATTCCATCTGTTAAAAACAATACCCTGGATTGCGGTTTTCTGTTATTCTGAATAATACATTTCTGTGATTACAGGATTAATTTCCCTGTAAATTCCCTGACTACTGTATTTTTCATTAATTTCATTTATTTCAGAAATTAGTTCAGTACATTTTTCATGGTCATCATTTTCAAAATATACATCAAGGAGACATCTGAGAAGTTCAGCCAGTTTGTCGACGTACTGCAGTATATCCATATGCGCCCGGCAAATATCGGTTGCTTCGGAAAGCAGTGAAACCGCGGTTTTATATTCGCCAAGCGAAAAACAGCAGCTGGCAGCCGGAATATAGAATATATCAATAAGCTCCAGAGCATTCGTATATGCCTCAGCTGCAAGAACAGCCGCCTTTTCGATGTATTCGTGTACTTTTTCATTGTCAGGTTCTATTGCAGTAAAATACCAGGCATTAACCATCATAAAAGTACAGAGCAGATCTTTATAGTTTTGTGATTCAGGATCTGTCAGGTCTCGTGAACGGTTAATACATTCCTTAATGATTTCCTCGTCACCATCCCGATATGTCCGAATATACACCGAGGCAAGTGACTGCAGGTACATACACAGGAGCTCTGTTTCTTCTGTGTTCTGAGGAGCGGATGCGTATCTGACGGCAAGAAACGTTGTTTCTCTCAGAGAATTAATGATTTTTATATCTTCTTCATCACAGGAATCATATGCTCCGCCGAGAAGTGCCTCATAGAACGAACCCGTCATATCAAGTGCCATGGCATATATGATTCCGGATTCATGGAGATCTGCATAGGCATCAGCGAGTTCAGAAGTTTTCAGTATCTGTGTATAATCTTCCATACTTTCGTAAACGGAGATTATTCGTTTGTGGTATTTCATTACATCAATATCTCTTTCAGAATCCGGCCATGGCCACTGACGGACAGTCTCTGCAATTACAGGGTGGACTCTGATTACATCTCCCTCATATATCCATCCGTTTTCAGCAAGCTTTTTTAAAATGCTGTTGTCTTCAAGTTTTATGATATCCTGTATAATTGAGCAATCCAGTCCGCGGGAATCAGCAAGCGACAGAATTTTCATGTATACGGTGAATCTGTCGTTCATATCACCTCTGTCAAAGAGGGCAGAAATGATATCAGAGAGAGTATCATATATTTCACTGTTGTCCTTGTAATTGCTGATTTTTTCATCAGAAAACTTAGAGAAACCATTTTCTTCAATAAGCTCCAGCGCCTCCTGAACGCTGATATTTTCAGATTTTATCTGTCTTGCAATCAGTTCAAGTACAAGTGTGTGACCTTCAACAAGTCTGATAATCTCACTGAAGGATTCTTTTTCCTTGTTTGAAAGCCCTCTTCCAAGATTCAGGCTGATAAGTCTGAATATATCTTCGGGTTCTGATATTGCTGTAACTTCAAGGGAAATGAAGCTGTTTTCAGGCGGAGTTCTGCGGCTTACAACCAATGTATCCCATCCGTTGTTTATAAGTTCACTGAACTCCTGTGTAATCAGACCTTCGAAATTATCAACAACGAACAGAACGTCCCTGTCAGAACATATAACCTTCAGAGTTTCAAGTTTCCTGCTGAAATATTCCTGCCTGGATTCTTCCGGGTATTTTCTGGCTGTACTGATTTTAAGCTGCCGGTCATCGGTAAACGTACTAATTATGCTGTTGTTGAATTCAAGATAAATTACAATATCATATTCGGATTTTTTCCGGTGAATATAGTTTCGTACAATCGTACTTTTTCCGATTCCGCCTGTTCCGTACAGCCATACCAGACCGTTTTCTTCAAGATTTTCAGAAATGAAGTTTATTTCTTTGTTTCTTCCGGTGAAGAAAGGTGATGTGCGTGGAAGAACAGGTATTACAAAATCTTTTCTTTCAGTTTCTTCTGCAAGCTTTTCAAATATTGCAATAACGTCGTTTACCGATGAGAAACGGTTTGACACTGACGGTCTGAGCGTGTTTCTGAAAAGTTTTGTCAGCAGTTTCTGTACAGCAGGCCGTGCAAGTACTGCTCTGTATTCTTTCCTGCATTTATCAAAATCATACTTTGAAAATCCCCGGTGTTCAGAATCTTCTGAATGCCTCCCAAAATAAATACTGAATGCAAGCTCACCGAGAGTATAGATATCCGTTGCTTCACAGATTTTCGAGCAGGAAAAGGAATCCTTTTGTTCCGGTGCAGCCCATTCACGTGTATAGTACATATATTTTTCCGTACTGTTTGCGGTACGCACACTGTCAAAATCAATGAATTCCACAAGCTGTGTAACAGGCTTTCCGACGGAATCAAGCATCACGAAGATATTTTCCGGTTTCAGGTCAAGACACAGACATCCGGAACTGTGACAGGCAGAAACATTTTTGGCAGCTGAAAGAAGAATTTCCGTATACTCCGCAAGAGTGAGTCCGGTGAGTTTATCAAGTGTAGTTCCGTCGTAGCAGGTCACATCAATATATGCTGTTCCGTTTGCTTCAAAAATTCTGCTTACCGGCGGAGTCTGGTTACGCATATTCGTTCTCTGACGAATTTCATTCTGTCTGTAACCTGACTGAAGAAACCTTTTCATACCGTTTCTGAAATCTTCATTGCTGCTGCAGGTGAGTGACAGGTCTTCATTTCTTGAAACAGCCAGACCTGCAGGATTGTATTCCTTAAGTATGCAGGCGGTGATAATTCCTGATGAACTGCATTCGGCCATGTATGCCACAGCCGATGCACCGCGTCCGACACATCTTAGTATACGGTATGCGCATTCACCGGAGGTAATCACAGCGCCTTCATTTAGTATAATATCCACGGTCATAATCCTCCCTTCATGTTTATTATAGGTTATTGAATTTCTGAATTATAAAAATGCATTCTCAGAATTCATTTATGTAACTGAGAGTAAGTACCGGATCATAGGAATTTGCACAGTAAAGTATCAGGCAGTCAAATGGGTGAGCCGGATAAATGCGTGCAAATCCGCAGTCTGAAAGCACCAGATTAAGTTCGTCATAAAAATCCATCAGATTCTGAGCTATTATATTTTCATCCGTATTTTCTGCATCGTAGTAAAATGTGAACAGTTTCAGCAGTATAAGTGTCTTGCGAAGTGTCTCATAGGACTGTCTCTTATACACATCTCCGAGCCCACGAGACAGGCAGAAAT
>CAMCOJ010000202.1 GCA_945876405.1 uncultured Ruminococcus sp. | reverse complement strand
ATAGTCATACTCCTCGACTATAGCTGCATACCCTTCAGTTACACCCTCCTCATTATTTTTCTGCTCCGTCTGCTTTTCAAAATCAGCAAGTACTTCCTCCATACGGCTTATATCGTATCCCTCATATACCATACCTTCCGCTGATACCGGCTGCACGGATATTCCTGACAGACATGATGCGCAGACTGCAGCTGCACATAAAAGTGATATAATTTTTCCCTTCATTTTTTCCTCCCCTTATAAAAAAAGACACAGCTGCGTAGTGAACCTGTGTCTTAGTCTGATTATTTGTGATAACTCTTACCGGCAGATATCATAAATGCTCTGTATATCTGCTCAAGAAGCATTATTCTCGCAAGCTGATGCGGGAAAGTCATTTCTGACATGGAAAGCTTAAGTCCTGCTGCATTCTTGACGCTGTCCGCAAGGCCATAGGAACTTCCGATAATAAATGAAATTTCGCTGCATCCGGAAACTGCAATACTTTCAAACTTTTCCGAAAATTTTTCGCTTTTCATCTGTTTACCCTCGATACACATAGGAATAATAAAACCGGAAGCATGCTTCATGATATTTACTGCTTCTGTATCAAGAGCTTTTTTTATTTCTTTTTCCGAAGGGCGGTCAGAAAGCCTGCATTCATCAACTTCTGTAATTTTAAGATTACAGAAAGCCTGAAGCCTCTTGAAATACTCCGCAGATGCCGCTCTGAGATATTCTTCTTTGAGTTTACCAACTGCAATAAGATTTATGTTAAACACGGTTTCAGCACCACCTTCTCACCGGTTGTCTCCGGTTTTGCAACCATAAGCATATAGTCTCTGTCTCTGATATAGCCTGAAAGTCTCTCAGATACAGTTTTTTCCGCAAGCTCAGGAGTGTTGTTTTCCTGACTCAGATGACCGAGAATGATATTTCTGGTGCCGTTCTTTACAAGTTTAAGTGCCTGTTCAGCACTTGCATGATTCGAAAGATGACCGCGTTCAGAACAAATCCTCTGCTTAAGCATTCGCGGATAAGTACTGAACATCATCATATCCTCATCATAGTTTGACTCCAGAAGAACAGTGTCTGTACCAAGAACCGCAGTATCAACAGCACTGGTCACACAGCCAAGATCCGTACAGACAGCACATGAAGTACCGTCCTTAAAATCCACTCTGTATCCGCAGCTGTGTTCCGCATCATGCGGTGTATCAAATGCTGTAACCTTCATATCAAAAAGCTCTGCCGATACATCTATCTCCAGAGCCTCTGAATTGCTGTTTATACAGTTATCTCTTACAAGTTTTCTTATAGTTCCTGCCTGTCCGTATACACTGAGGCTGTACTTTTTCGTAAGTACCGGCAGGCCTTTTATGTGATCTGAATGTTCATGTGTGATAAAAACAGCCTTGATGGCCTGTACATCCAGTCCGCAGCGTTTCATGGCAAGGTCAAGCCTTTTAAATGACACGCCGCAGTCAATAAGTATCCCTCTGCTGCTGTTTCCGATAAATACAGCATTTCCTTTGCTTGAACTGAAAAGAGGATAGATTGCATCCATATGTTTCTGCTCCGTTATGCCCCGCAGGTCTTTATACTGGATTCGCCCGGAAAATATCTCTTCTCGATATCCGCACCGATTCCTCTGAGTTTTCCGTCCATATCCTGATAACCGCGTTCAATATGATGAATATCTTCTATCTCAGTTATTCCGTCAGCTGCAAGTCCGGCTATGATAAGCGCTGCACCTGCTCTGAGGTCACAGGCCTTTACAGGGGCACCGTTGAGTTTTCCGGTTCCTTCGATAATTGCCACCTTGCCGTCAATTGTGATGTTGGCTCCCATTCTGCGAAGCTCTTCAACGTAGGCAAATCTGCTGTCCCAGATAGTTTCAGTAACCAGACTCGGACCGTCAACAAGTGTGAGGAGAGTTGCTATCTGCGGCTGCATATCTGTAGGGAATCCCGGATGAGGACTTGTCTTTACGTTTGTCTTAACAAGGGGACGTGTTGTCCATACCCTTACAGCGTCATCGTATTCTTCTACGTTTACGCCTATCTTTATGAGCTTGGCTGTTATGGATTCGAGATGCTTCGGGATAACATTGCGTATCATAACATCTCCGTGTGTTGCAGCCGCTGCAATCATATATGTTCCGGCTTCAATCTGGTCCGGAACTATGGAGTATGTTGTGCCCCGGAGATGTTTTACACCTCTTACCTTAATAACATCAGTACCTGCACCCATAATATCTGCACCCATTGAATTAAGGAAGTTGGCAAGGTCAACTATGTGAGGCTCTCTTGCTGCATTTTCGATTATCGTAAGACCATCGGCTTTAACAGACGCCAGTATGGCATTCATTGTTGCTCCTACCGAAACCTTGTCGAAGTAAATATGTCCGCCGTAAAGATGATCGCACTCAACGTTTACCACACCGTTTATGATATCATTTTTTGAACCAAGAACCTCAAATGACTTAAGGTGCATATCTATCGGTCTGTCACCGAGAGGGCATCCGCCCGGCATGGAAACCATAGCCTTGCCGAACTTTCCGAGACAGGCACCAAGAAAATAATATGATGCTCTCATCTTTCGTGCCATCTCATACGGAACTTCGGAATTCACAAGGTTGGTTGCATCTATTCTGAAGGTTGTATCATCAATCATATTAACTGATGCACCCATTTCGGCAAGTATCTTAAGGCCTATTGAAACATCACTGATCTTAGGAACATTCTCAAGAACACACGGCTCGTCGGAAAGAATAACAGCCGGAATAATTGCTACTGCTGCATTTTTCGCACCGCTGACATATATATCCCCTGTAAGCCTGTTTCCACCTTTTATTACGAATTTATCCAAAATTTTCTCCCCTTAAACGTCAACTCTTATTTTATTATTAACTGATTTTAACAAAATATCATCAACTAAAAAGCACTGAGATTTTGTTAAAATCAGTTAACCGGATGCGGATTGCTGATCCGCATCCTCACTGAAGATATTAGTATTTTACTATTTCGATTTTTTCTATTATAACGTCTTCAACCGGTTTGTCTGAAGAATCAACGGCTGTATTGTTACATACATCCTCTACAATCTCTATTCCTTCAAAAACCTGTCCAAACACTGTATAGGAACCGTCAAGCCACGGCGTGCCGCCATCTTCAAGATAAGCATTCTCTGCTGTTTCTGTATAACTGAAGTTCTGACTTTTGTATTTTTCAAAAAGTTCCGGTGTGAATTCCTGTCCTACAACAATATAGAACTGACTTCCGTCTGTGCTGGTTGAACCGCTGTTTGCATATGCGAGAGCACCCTTTACATGATAAAGATATTCACTTGCTCCGCCGTCAAACGCCTGTCCCCAAACACTCGTTCCGCCTCTTCCTGTTCCCTCAGGATCACCGCCCTGAATCATAAAGTCAGCGATTACTCTGTGGAAACTAAGCCCGTCATAGTAGCCCTGAGCTGCAAGTCCGACAAAATTTGCACAGGCTTTCGGAAGCAGGTCAGGGAAGAGTTTAATCTTTACTGTTCCTTTGTCTTTTATAGTCATAGCTACTATCTCTTCTCCTTCAGCAGGGAGGGTGTAGTTAGCCATATCCGTAAAACCGGATTTGTTTTTTCCAATCATATCATATGTGTTTGCATTTGAGCTGCCCTTGTACATAGTCTCACCCGGCTCCTTCTGTCCGCATCCGGTTAATGCGGCAAGACCAAGTGCTGCACAGATAATGCAGAGTGCTGTCCTTTTCAAAATCTTTTTTAATATCATTTTTATACTCCTGTCAATAAAACATATCTGTATCAAATCTGCTGAAAACTCATCGGATAAAACGAAAACATCTGTTAGCCAGATATGCAACTTTAATTATACTACAATTTTGCATTTTTGTAAAGTTTATTTTTCATCCTGCTCGTTTTTTTCTTTGCTTTCCACATACTCCCTGTACGTACAAACCCTTGTACCTGTAATCTCTGTATCCTGAACAGGTTTTAAGGTTGATTCCTCAGTCTGAACATCAAGAAGAGCATCAAGAACGTCCCATCCGTCAAAAATCTGAGCAAAAACGGTTATCTGCTGCGAAACATTAGGCGTGCCGCCGTACTCTATAAACATATCTGCAACCTTTGTATTTCCCTGCATATCAAGCATCTGGTTTTTTATTTCGTCTGTAAACTCTATGCTGCCTGATATAAGGAACCGGCTGCCGCTGTAGGTTTCCTGACCACGCCATAATGTGGTGTGCGTAAGGCCGCAGGACATTATCGCTCCCTTTACAGGCCAGAGATTTTTGCTGATTTCCGGTCCGACAGTTTCAATGCTTTTATCGTAACCGTCAGGAAGAGAGCCGTCGTTGTAAACGCATCCGCCGCCAAGGTGTATTCCCTTTTCAACTTCATAGATAAATGTTCCGTCATAATATCCTGATTCCGAAAGTGATTTGTAGTTTTCAACCGTTTCCGGTGCAAACTGCGGATAGAGTTCAGCTGCCATATCGCCGTACTCCGTTGATATAACTGTTATCATTGCGTCATCAGCAATATTTCCGCGGAGGGTTTCAAGCTGAACAAGTTCAATATCCTCGGGAATGTTGAAAGCCTGCTTTCTCTTTGAAGCATTTACAATACTTGCAACTATCATGGCTGCAGTAAGAACCGCCATTGCAACAAACAAAACGTTTACCAGTTTTTTTATTTTACCGTTATTCTGCATACTATCATCTCTTCCGGATTATTTTTTACTTATCTTTGTACCCTGTCTTGTCTCCTCAATAACGTATCCCATAGAAGAAATTCTGTCTCTGAGTTCATCAGCAAGTGCAAAATTCTTTTCCTTTCTCGCAGCCTTTCTCTGCTCTGCAAGTTCAAGGATTTCCGCCGGGATTTCTTCTCCGCGGTTTCTGTTGTAAACCTGTCTCTTATACACATCTGACGCTGCCGACGATACTCCTTGTG
>CAMCOJ010000201.1 GCA_945876405.1 uncultured Ruminococcus sp. | reverse complement strand
ACACAAGGAGTATCGTCGGCAGCGTCAGATGTGTATAAGAGACAGGCACCCGACTGACGTACAAGTTTAAGAAAACTGTCAAAATCTTTATTTCTGAGGCATTCAGCTTCATCGCAGGCTCTTCTGTTGTCTCCGAAGAAGTGTACAGCACGAAGTACGGCTCTGTCAGATACAGCTTCACGTATTCTGGATATATTCCTGCGGAAGTCTGATTCCTCTACTTCACGGAGGACATTTTTACCGAAGAACTTTGCTACTGATTCCATCTCGCTGCGGATAGCAGCATAATCATCAGTAAGGTTAGAATGATTTCCCTTTGTGTCGGTAATAATCAGCTTATGACCTGTACTGAAAAAATCAAAATCAATTTTTTCAATCACAGGGTGTTCTGTGTCACAGAAGTCAATGAAAACAAATCCGCCAACTGAGGAAACCATCTGGTCCATAAGACCGCTCTGCTTGTTAAAATAAACATTTTCCGCATACTGACCGATTTTTGCTATTTCAACCGGACCAGCCTGGCAGTTATAGTAACAGTCGATTGCGGTGGAAATCAGATTTTCAAAAGCAGCAGAGGAGGAGATACCGCTTCCGCTTAGAACTTCTGAAGTAACATACATATCAAATCCACCGATATTTTCGCATATTTCTTTAAATCTTGATGCGATGCCTCTTACAATGGCAGGTGTACCTGATTCACCGCTGTGTATTCCGAGGTCGCAAAGTGATATTTCAAACGGCTTGTATCCTTCTGATTTGATTCTTATAACTCCCTCGTTGTGAAACGAAGTAATACCGATAACGTCAAGATTAACTGCAGCTGCAATCACACAACCATGCTGATGGTCTGTATGATTTCCACCGATTTCCGTTCTTCCAGGAGCGGAGTAGATGTGAATATCATCTCTGTTAGGATAGATTTCAGAAAATTTGTTTACAGCCTCTGTTATTCTTTTTTTCTGTTCTGAGATTTTCTGAGGTGTGTACATAAGACTGATTTTTTCATCAAACTTTCCGGAGGAAAGCATGTTAATATATTCATTTATTTTCATTTTAATCACCTTATATCTTTAAAATTCTGCATTCGAACAGAGCAAGTGTTTCGCTGTTCAATAATACTACACCTGACAAGCCTGTTTCCTGCATGCTAAGGAAATGCTCCGTCTGAGTATGTACGACATCAACACAAAATCGTAGTGTATCGCTGATTTTTTAGTATTTCTGCTCTGCTGCTGATTATATTATAACATAGAAAAAACTGAATAGTATACACATTTTAAGCGGGAATATGCACAAAATGATATTGATGCACGAGTGCAAGTTAATAAAACAAGGTTTTCAATAAGGGAAAAAATTTATATTGATAATGAAGGAAAGATATGTTATACTAAATGTAATATATTTGCGGAAAAGGAGGAAAAAATTATGTATGTAAACTCAGCTTATCTTAACAACCATATTCCTGAAGTTGTAGATAATGTTACACCTCTTCTGGTAACAAGCTGCGGAAATTACAGGATGAAAACGAGAGACGTTTTTGAAACAAAGCGTGACAAGGGCAGAAAAGACTACCAGCTTTTATATATTGCAGCGGGTAAGGCTCACTTTTTTATTGACGGGAAAGAGCATATTGTTACAGCGGGAAATATGATTATTTTCTTTCCTGATGAACCTCAGCATTACAAGTACTATAAGGAAGAACGTACCGCAGTATACTGGGTGCATTTTACAGGAGGTCATGTGGATACCATACTTGAACACTACAATATTACAAGAGATGAACACATCATATACAGCGGTACTTCGCCAGACTATCAGTGGCTGTTCAGCCAGATAATATATGAACTCCAGCTCTGCCGACGAAGATATGATGAGATGCTGACACTTCTTCTCAGAAATATATTTATCCTCATCAGCCGCAACCTTGAGATGAATATGAAATTTACTGATACCATGGAAAAGGAAGTTTCGTATGCGATTTATCATTTCAGGGATAATTTCAACAAAGATATTAACATAGAAGAATACGCAGAAAATCATAATATAAGCATAAGCTGGTTTATCAGATGTTTCAGACAGATAACCGGTCAGACTCCGCTGCAGTATATAATTAATCTCAGAATTTCAAATGCACAGATGCTGCTTGAAACCACAGATTATTCAATTGCGCAGATAGCTGAAAAGGTCGGATATGACAACGCACTGTATTTCAGTCGGATTTTTCACAGACAGGCGGGAATTTCTCCGAGAGAATACCGGAAAAATAACGGAAATGACACTGTTGTTGCAAAAAACAGCTAAGTAAAAAATGCTTGACAAAATTCTACAAATATCCTATAATGGGAATGTAAGTTTTTACAAAATATATATTTTAATCTGGAGGGGATAATATGAATAAAAAGGAAAAGCTTGTTGCCGGTCTTCTTGGTATTTTGCTTGGATCACTTGGTATACATAAGTTTTATCTTGGATACACCAAGGAAGGCGTGATTATGCTTTTGGTTTCTCTGCTCACATGCGGTATAGGTGCCGTTGTTATGGAGATTATCGGTCTTATTGAAGGTATTATGTATCTCGTAAAGAGCGATGAAGAATTCCAGGCTACTTATGTTGATTCACATAAAGGCTGGTTCTAAAAAAATCGAAAGAAAAAAACTGACTGTATTTTTTCAGTCAGTTTTTATTTTTTTACCTGAAAAGCGGATTTCTCTGAACATATGCCGAACCTCCGCGGTCGACGCCGACATCGATTCCGCTTCCTCGTTCATATGGCTGTATAACAACCTTAAATCCCGGTCTCTGATAATCAAGCATATATGACTCGCCCGAACTCTGACCCAGGAAGTTTTTCCATGACACATTTGTCTTGAAAGCAGGCTCAGGACCGGTAAAGGCAACCATTGCATCAGGGTCAACACAGCATGGTGTTTCCATGACAATCGGGTTTCCGTTAGTCATAAAGGCTACCTGTGCACCCGGGCCGTTTCCTGTGAGTTCACTTGTAAACATTCCTTTCTGAGAGATGACGCCGCAGCCGATAGGTTTTATTCCGTAGTCAACTGTATCAGTAAATGCAAGGAGGTCTTCACTTTCAACCATTATAGATTCTCCGCGCTGAAGTTCAACGACTGTAACGTGTCTTGCCTGACATGCGTAGTAAGACTCGGTCGGACCGTTTGAGACAACTTTCATAAGAGGAATGTTTTCACCTACAAGTCTTCTTCCGAGCTGTCCGAGTAAGGCCTGCATATTGTTTCCCTGAGGACCGAGCATTACTTTGTCAAAGGTACAGTCCCCGTAAAATCCTATCATAGCACCTGTTTTAGTAAATAATGTACCTGCTCCGTCACATTCGGCACAGAGTGTAAGTTCGTTTACAGTAGTTAGTCTAATCATAATTATGTATTCCTCTCTTTTATTTTACTTCAATTCCGTATCTGTTACACAGTCCTTCAAGATCATCTCCGGTACCCATTCCTACAGGGTTGAAACGCCATTCACCGTTTCTGAAATAAAGTTCTCCCACTACCATGGAAACAACTTCACGGTAATAATCAGTCAGTTCATATCTGAAAATTTCCTTTCCCGAGGACATATCAGTGAATCGTATATACGCATCTTTCATGCCGCTGAAATTATATCCGTGCTGTTTTGCTTCATTTATAGTCATTACAAGAGCTATTTTTGAAATGTGCCTGCTAACGGAATCGAGTTTTATATCAATCTGTTCACAGTCAGCACCGAAATTCTTTCCTTCGGAACTGTCGCCTCTGTGAATAACCGAGCCGTCGGGACTCCTTAACTGACCGTAAAAAACTATCCATGAATCATCAGGAACTTTTTCCGTTTCATCAAGCATAAAAGCTTCTATGTCGATATCGTAAACCTGAGTTCCGGAAAAATCCCACCCTATACCTGCACGAAGGGATACAGCTGAGGGATGATTTTTCGTTATGCTGTATTTTTCACCTTTTTTCAGAAGTTTTTCTGCAGGAGGCAGCTTGTCGCGAAGAGGGGCTGTTCGTGTTTGTGATACCGGTGACGCTGGTTGTGCAGTTTGCTGAACAGGCTGTACATTACCGGCATGATGCTGTACAGAGCTGCCGGAATGTGCATTTCCCGAAGTTACAGGATTTATGCCTTTTACAGGTGTGAGCTTTTCGGTGCTGAGTTCAGAAAGGGTAAGTGGTCTGATTTCTCTTCTCTGAGAAGCAGATACATCCGACAGTCGTATGGCTTTTATTTCATTGTGGCGAATATTTATCAATAAAATTTACCTCCTTTTTATTGTGGTTATAATATAGTAAACGCAATAAATAAATTGCGTTTACTATTAGCCGATCTGCACGGAGATGACGCAGTCATCGGATGTGCAAGGCAATATAAATAAAATAATTATAGTGAAAGTCAAATTTATTTTGACGTTCACTATAATTATAGCATAATTTGCTGAAAAATAAAAGATGCTGTATTTGTCTGTTGTTTTGCTGAAGGTTATTTTTTTATTTAAGAAAAATATTTCAGATTACCCGCACATTTCAGTGCTGTAAAACGTTATACATAACAGGAGGGGAGGTCAGAATATGATGGATAATATTGAAAAACAATATGATAAAATATATCGTTACTGCTATTTTAAACTACATAGCAGGCATACTGCAGAGGATATCACACAGGAAACATTCTTATAAGTGGATACACGGAAGAAGCGGGTGCAGATTTATGCAGTCTTACAGGTGATTCTGAAAAAAGAAAGATTCTAAATGAAGAAGGACAGGAATTCAAAATGATACTGGACATAACTCAGTACGGTGACAAAATTCTTCTATACGGAACTACCAATACTTACGAAGAACATTTTGAAGTCTGCGTTTATGACAGTACACTTACCGATGTATTATTTTATACCTGTCTCTTATACACATCTGACGCTGCCGACGATACTCCTTGTG
>CAMCOJ010000200.1 GCA_945876405.1 uncultured Ruminococcus sp. | reverse complement strand
GTGATGCGGGTATAAAAATGGGAATCTCCTCGATTGAGGAGGTCCTTGAGTATACAGGTGACAAAAAACTTCGTGAACGCCTGCAAAGGTCAGTTTCCGAACATGAAGAGATAAAGAAGGACCTGCAGGAACTCCTTGATATTTACCATGATGAAGGAAAAGAACCGAATGTCATGGCTAAGGGCATGTCCTGGATAAAGACAAATGTCAAACTTGCCATAAACGAATCTGACAACGTCATAGCCGACCTGATTACCGACGGCTGCGACATGGGTGTAAAGTCACTGAGCAAGTACCTGAACCAGTACGAAGGTGCAGACGAAAAATCGAAGGATCTTGCAAAGAAACTGATAAAAACCGAAGAAAAACTCGGAAATGATATGAGAGAGTATTTATAAACCAAATGCCTCCGGAAAAACGTTACTATTCAGCTATGAGCAAAAACTAAAGAAAGTATATGCACGAAGGTGCAGGTGACCGAAGAGAGTGCAGAGCTCGACCGCAAAGCCCTGCAAAAATACAAAGAAATTAATGCGAACTTATATCAAAGTGCTGAAAAAATGTCATTTATTTTAATAATGACATTTTTTCTTAAGCACAACAATTACCATATTATGAGAAAAATATACCTCTTAGGGCGAACAGATTACCTCTTAGGGCGAAAGTGTAGACAAATACATTTGAGGTTTGCTATAATGAATACGTTACGTAACAGAGAAAAAATGTAAAATATTATAGTTGCCAAACTGCAGTACAGGTGCTATAATATAGGAGGATAATATGAGTACAAACCAGATTGTTAAACCCAAAATCGATGTGGTCTTCAAAAAACTTTTCGGAGACCCTGCAAACGAACACATCCTAAAGGCATTCATTGCCGGTATGCTTGGAATTGATAAAAACAGGATAACGGAAATATCATTTGACAATGTTGAGATGATACCTGATTTTGCAGACGAAAAGTTTGGCAGAGTAGATGTAAAAGTTACGATTGACCGCAAGGACAAGGTAAACATCGAACTGCAGGCGGTTTGGTTCAGGGATTACAAGGACAGAAGCCTGTTTTACTGGTCGAAACTGTATACATACGGACTAAAGAAAGGATTACCGTATGGAAGTCTTTCAAGAACGATATGCATAAACATTGTAGGATTCAATGTATTTAAGTGTGACGAATACAAGTCTCACTTTACATTAAGGGAAGTTACCAGAAACGAAGTATACAGCGATAAAATGAGTATATACTTTTACGAACTGAATAAGCTGCCGCCTGTGACAGAGGAAAACGAAAACGATCCCGCACTTCAGTGGCTGCGGCTGATAAATGCAGAAACGGAGGAGGATCTGGATATGCTTGAAAATACAAATATACCGGAGATAAAAGATGCGGTAAACGTAGTAAGATTTTTCAGCGGTGACAAACAGATGCAGCACGATGCATTTGAAAGGGAAATGGCAATACGTGATCACGAGGCCTCAATTGCTGCGGAAAGACAGCATGGATATTCAGAGGGTTTTGAAGACGGCAGAGAGGAAGAAAAACGGAAGTATAAAGAAGAAAAACAGAAAACAATTCTTAATATGCTTGCAGACAATCTTTCGGATGAAACTGTAATAAGATATACAGGTATAACTTCAGAAGAACTTGCGGGTATTAAAGCAGGAATTAAGAGGTAATTGTTGTTTTACAAGGAAACTGATACAGCTTTTTCAACAACATAAAAACAATGGCAAACAACGTAAATTCGCTGTTTGCCATTGTTTTTGTTTTATATTTCCCTGAGCACGTCAGACATATCGTACATTCCGGCCGGCTTGCCTTTGATAAAGACAGCAGCGTTGATTGAACCGACAGCAAAAACTGTCCTTGATGCAGCACTGTGTGAAAGTGTGATAACTTCGTCCTTGCCGGCGAAGATAATCTCGTGTTCACCTACTATAGTACCGCCTCTTACAGCGTGAATGCCGATTTCCTTCTTTTCACGCTTCTTGCGCTGTGAATGTCTGTCGTAGACATACTGTTTTTCATTGTTAAATGTTTCGTTTATGCCGTTTGCAAGCATAAGTGCAGTTCCGCTCGGTGCATCGAGCTTCTGGTTGTGATGCTTTTCGATAATCTCGATATCGAACTGATCTCCGAGAAATGCCGCAGCCTTCTTTGAAAGTTCAACAAGAAGGTTGATGCCCATGGACATGTTCCACGAGAAAAATACCGGAACCTGCTCTGCAGCAGCCTTTATCTTTGCAATCTGCTCATCGGAATAACCCGTTGTTGCAAATACCACAGGTGTACCTGTTGTAAGGCTGTAGCTGAGAAGATCGTCAAGAAGAGCCGGGTTTGAAAAATCAATGATTACATCAGGTTTAACAGTTAGCTCTGAAGGCTTTGACACGATTGGAAAATCTGCATAGCTTTCTGTAAATATATCTATTCCGCCCACTACCCTGCAGTCTTCTCTTTCTGTGATGCATGAGTAAATCATCCTGCCCATGCGGCCGTTTGCACCGCTGATAACTATATCAGTCATTTTCTTCGTTCCTTTCTGAAAAAATTACTTTACAAGACCAAGTTCAATCATTGAATCCTTCATGATCTTAATGTTTTCTTCAGCCATAGGATAAAGAGGCATACGGCATACGCCGCCGTTCATACCCATTATGTTCATCGCTTCCTTTACAGGAATAGGGTTTACCTCGATAAAGAGATTGTTAATAAACTTAAGGAGCTTAGCCTGAAGCTTTGCAGCTTCTGCACAGTTGTTGTCGAGGCAGTACTGAGCAATCATGTGTGTTTCCTTTGGCATAACATTTGAAAGAACTGAGATAACACCCTTTCCGCCAAGTGCCATAAGAGGAACGATCTGATCGTCATTTCCGCTGTATACGTCAAGGAGATCGCCGCATTCAGCGATAAGCTTTGCAACAAAGCTGATATTGCCGCCTGCTTCCTTGACAGCCACAATATTCTTGTGCTGTCCGAGCTTCTTAAAAGTATCGATGGCAATATTTACACCTGTTCTGCCAGGAATGTTATAGAGAATAATCGGAATGTTTACTGCGTCAGCAATTGCTGTGAAGTGAGCAACAAGACCTCTCTGTGATGTCTTGTTGTAGTAAGGTGTAACGATAAGAAGTCCGTCTGCACCAAGTTCCTCAGCCTTCTGTGAAAGCTCGATTGCATACTTTGTATCGTTGCTTCCTGTACCTGCAATAACAGGAACTCTCTTTGCAGTTCTCTCCACGCAGTATCTGATGCATTCGAGGTGCTCCTCATCAGACATTGTTGATGACTCACCTGTTGTTCCGCATACGATGA
Organism: uncultured Ruminococcus sp.; assembly: GCA_945876405.1. GTDB lineage: Bacteria > Bacillota > Clostridia > Oscillospirales > Ruminococcaceae > HUN007. The sequence continues at coordinate 1,641 of CAMCOJ010000200.1, read as the reverse complement.
TCGCATCAGTACCGTTTTCTATCTGAAAATCAATGTTCTTTCCGAACTGTTCGTAGTTTATGGAACCGTCTTCGTTCATCGGAGTTACGATAGCAACTCCGGCACCGGTAAATATTGTGTTCTTCATAATTAATTCTCTCCTTGTAAAGATTAGTCAAAGTAACCCTTTGCAGCAAGTAATTCAGCAAGAAGTACGGCACCGCCTGCAGCACCTCTTAATGTATTGTGTGAAAGACATACAAACTTGTAATCATACTGTGTATCTTCTCTGAGACGACCGATTGAAACAGCCATACCGCCTTCCATATCTCTGTCAAGCTTAGCCTGAGGACGGTCATTTTCTTCAAAGTAGTTGAGGAACTGCTTTGGAGCGTGAGGAAGTTCGAGTTCCTGCGGTACGCCTGCAAATTCCTTCCAGCACTGTAGAATTTCCTCCTTAGTCGGCTTGTTTTCAAATGTTACGAATACAGCAGCTGTGTGACCGTTTGAAACAGGAACACGGAGACACTGTGTTGTGATGTTCGGTGTCTGAGCCTTAACAATCTTTCCGTTTTCGATTGTACCCCATACCTTCAGTGGTTCCTGTTCAGACTTTTCTTCTTCACCGCCGATGTACGGAATAAGGTTATCAACCATTTCAGGCCATGTTTCAAATGTCTTTCCTGCACCTGAGATTGCCTGGTATGTACATGCGAGTACATTTTTGATACCGAACTTTCTTAACGGGTGAAGTGCAGGAACGTAGCTCTGTATTGAGCAGTTGGACTTAACAGCGATAAAGCCCTTCTTTGTGCCGAGTCTTTCTCTCTGTGACCTGATGATTTCGATGTGGTCCGGGTTGATCTCAGGAACAACCATAGGAACGTCATCTGTAAATCTGTGAGCACTGTTGTTTGAAACAACCGGACATTCTGCCTTTGCATAAGCTTCTTCAAGAGCCTTGATCTCGTCTTTCTTCATATCAACTGCACAGAATACAAAGTCAACCTGTGAAGCGATTTCATTTATATCAGCTGTAGCATCGTAGAGAACCATGTTCTTCATTGATTCAGGCATAGGTGTTGTCATAGCCCATCTGCTGCCTGCTGCTTCCTCATATGTCTTACCCTTTGAACGTGGTGAAGCTGCAAGGAGCTTTACATTAAACCATGGGTGATTTTCAAGAAGTGTTGCAAATCTCTGACCAACCATACCTGTTGCGCCAATAATACCTACATTGTACTGTTTCATAGAAAAATAACCTCCGAAAAATTTTTTACGTAATAAAAAACCGGAAACAAAAAATAAATTTTTGTAATCCGGTTCACCAGTCAATATAATAAGAAAAATACTGATACGCATATTAAAATCCACGCGTATCGGTAGCTCTCCATCACACTGAATGATGACAGTCACATACCTGTTCGGCATGTACCCAGAATGCATCTTACCAAAATACACTCTTCGGCAGTCTCACCTTTCATGCCCGCTCCGTACGGAATGGTTTTCCTCACGGACATTACTCATCTCGACTGCACCTCTACCTTTTTAATATAATAGCACTTTATAACTATCATGTCAATAGTTTTCTGAGATATTTTTTATTCTATAGTGAACGAAAAAAATATTTTTTCGTTCACTATTAGCCGATATGCACGGAGT
>CAMCOJ010000199.1 GCA_945876405.1 uncultured Ruminococcus sp. | reverse complement strand
TACACAAGGAGTATCGTCGGCAGCGTCAGATGTGTATAAGAGACAGCGCTTACGACATGGGCTGCGAGATAGACAACCACTCAAAGTCGCATCCGACAATGTCAGGTATGAGTGCTGAAGAAATAACGGCAGAGGTAAGCTATGTAAACGAAAAGGTATTTGAGATAACCGGAGAATATCCGCACTTTTTCAGACCGCCTTTTATCGCAGTCAGTGATATCATGTATGAAACCATCGACCTTCCGTTTATATGCGGATTGGGATGTCAGGACTATATGGAGAATGTCACCGCTGAACAGAGGGCAGAAACTGTGTTAAACGGTGCCAAAGACGGACTCATCGTTCTCATGCATGATGCAGCCGGAAATTATCAGACAGTTGATGCACTGAAAATCATTATGCCTGAGCTAAAAAAAGAAGGATATGAATTTGTAACCCTGACACAGCTTTTTGAAATACAGGGTGAAACACCAAGATACGATATTCTCTACAGCGAAGTGGCTAAGTATCCCTGCTCCTCATATACTGTTCACAAAAATATTTTTTCCGGCGAGGTTTCCGGTGAAAGCGGATCAGTTGTATGGAGCAATGCCGCTGTATTTGACGGAGCTGAACTGAGTAAACTTGGTGATTCATACGCCATAGAGGTTGCTTATAACAGTGCTGATCCTCCTGTAATAACTCTTCAGAGATGGTCCGGCGAAGCAGTATGGAGTACAATTCAGCCTTTCTACTTCAACGGAAGCCGTGCCTGCTTTATGGCAGATGATATTATAAAATCTCTTGAAGAACTCGGAGTTGATTACACAGATCTCGACCGGATAAGCATCTCACCTTACGGCGGTGAGATGACAATGACAAATGTTGATATTCTTGTAAAAGGCACGAGTAATGAGGAAACAGTTCCGGGAGATGTAAATGCAGACGGAGTAGTAAATACATCTGATCTCATTAATCTTCAGAAATATTTACTCGGAACCGGAAAACTCAGTTCCCCTTCCGCAGCTGATATCGACAAAAGCGGAAGTATAAATATCATTGATTTTATATTTCTGAAAAATTCACTTTTGTGATCTTTACCAGCAACATCTCACTCCACCACAAAAACCGAAGTCAGGTTCTTCACCTCTCTGATTACGGTACCTGATTATCAGTGAGATAATCCTTCTGTCATCGACCAAAATAAAAACTCAGAGAAACCATTTTGATTTCTCTGAGTTTTTCGCTATTTTTTTGCGTTTTTCTCGATATAATTTACTATGTCTGTATATTTGTATTCGGCAGTATACTGCACTGCACCTGTTTTTTCTTCCGTAAACTGCAGTCTCATACCAGACTGCAGTTCTATAAATAAGTGCTTTTTCCGATGATTCTTTTTTATTTGTCTTCCCCAGAATACCGCACCGCATAAATTTGAGATACTGTTATACGGAAATGTTTTTTGCAGATTCCATATATTTTTCTGTGGTGTTGTCAGGTCGTATAATTTCATTTTTCTTACCTCATTTTATATTTTGGCAAAATATTCGTTGCAGTTTGAAAACAATTACAAGTATAATTTGTAATTGTGTAAAAACATGTATCATTCAAATTGTGAACGCATGCGTTCACAATCTGACGTGGACACATTACCGTTCTCTCCTTAGAGTAGATGATGAAGAAGCTCGAATCTGGTATATGAATGAAGCAGTTAGAGAAAACTGGAGTTCCAGGACACTTGACAGGAATATCGGTACGCAATATTATTATCGTTTGCTACAATCTCCTAAAAAAGAATTGATTATTCAGGAAATGCTGCAGAAAACATCTTCTCTTCAAAATCCAAATGAATTGATAAAGAATCCTGTTATAGCAGAATTTCTTGGATACAAAACAGAAGATGCGTTTTTAGAATCGGAACTTGAATCCTCAATGTCCTCCGGTCTGAATACCGGTTCGGAAATAACAACAAGTACAGGTGTGAAGCTGAAGTCATTTGCAAGATAACGTGTAAATCCAACTGCGTTTGAGGCATCTGCAACAACTGCAAATCTCTTCCAGCTTACCACACCGACAGCCTGTCCGATTTATCTCCTCATTTCGTAATATACTTAAATGCGTCTTCCTCGTACCAGGTGTCTCTGTACGGAAGCTTCACATGCTTTATAAGGGATATCATAGTCCTCTTCAAGTGTTTTCATAAATTCATCAGCGAAAACCTTGCAGATTGAAGTTGAAGCTTCAGCAGCCGGAATACTGTATTTTTGCCATTATAAATACCTCTCAGTTAATCAGTACTCTTCTTCCTCGACAGTTTCACCTATATCTGTTACCGGCTTTTCCAGTCCTTCAATAACAATACCGTTCTTCTCCGCATAGTCCCAGAGTGCCGCATGAATTGCCTGCTCTGCAAGCAGTGAACAGTGAACTTTAACCGGCGGAAGTCCGTCAAGTGCTTCCATTACAGCCTTGTTTGTTACTTCAAGTGCTTCATTCACTGTCTTACCCTTGACAAGTTCAGTAGCCATACTGCTCGTTGCAACAGCTGCACCGCAGCCAAATGTCTTGAACTTTACATCACGTATTACCTGGTTTTCATCTATATCAAAATATATTCTCATGATATCACCGCATTTAGCATTGCCAACTGTACCAACACCGCTTGCGTTTTCTATTTCTCCGACATTTCTCGGATTTGTAAAATGATCAATAACCTTTTCGCTGTACATAACTGTTCCTCCAAATTACTTTGCATTATTCTTAAGAAAATCCTCATACAGCGGTGACATGCTGCGGAGTCTTTCAACTATCTTTTTAAGTTCATCAACAACAAAATCAATTTCTTCCTTTGTCGTCTCGTCTGAAAGTGTAAGTCTGAGTGAACCGTGTGCTATTTCATGCGGAAGACCTATGGCAAGAAGAACATGTGAAGGATCAAGCGAACCCGATGTGCAGGCCGAACCGCTTGAAGCGCATATTCCCTGCTGGTCAAGAAGAATCAGAAGTGATTCGCCCTCAATGAATCTGAAGCAGAAATTAACGTTGTTCGGAAGTCTGTCTGTTCTGTGACCGTTAAGTTTCGCATACGGAATTTCATTTTCAATTCTGCTGATAAGGTAGTCACGAAGCTTTACTTCCTTTTTGATTCTTTCATTCATGGTTTTATCTGCAAGAGCCGCTGCCTTACCGATACCAACTATGCCCGGAACATTTGAAGTACCTGCTCTTCTTCCTCTTTCCTGAGCACCGCCGTGGATAAATGAACGTATTTTGATGCCTTTGCGGATGTACATAACACCTATGCCCTTAGGTCCGTTAAATTTATGACCGCTCGCTGAAAGCATATCAATGTTCATATCGTCAACATTTATCGGAATATGACCATAGGCCTGAACTGCATCTGTATGGAAAAGAGTTCCCTTTTCGTGAGCTATTCTGCCTATCTCGGCAATAGGCTCAACGGTACCGATCTCATTGTTGGCTGTCATTACTGAAACCAGGATTGTATCCGGTCTTATTGCCTTTTCAAGCTCTTCAAGACTTATCCTGCCATCACTGTCAACATCAAGATATGTTATCTCAAAGCCCTTATTCTCAAGATACTCGCAGGTATGAAGAATAGCATGATGTTCAATCTTTGTTGTGATAATATGTCTGCCTTTTTCAGCATAAGCCTCTGCAGCTGCTTTGAGTGCCCAGTTATCTGACTCACTTCCGCCGCCTGTGAAATAAATCTCCTCAGGCTTTGCACCGATTACGGAAGCGACCTGATTTCTTGCCTCCATAACAGCTTTCTTTCCTTCTGCTGCAAAGCTGTATACTGCTGAAGGATTACTGTAAACCTCTGTAAAATACGGAAGCATCTCTTTCAGTACTTCCTCATTAACCTTTGTTGTTGCTGCGTTATCAAGATAGATGACTTTTTTCATCTTTATTTCCTTCTTTCCTATATTACATACTGGCCGGAATGATGTAACTATTCCTGCCAGGTTCTGAGATCATCAAGTGTTATACCTTCAAGTGTAGAATCTATAGCTGTGTTCAGTTTATCCCAGATAAGAAAACTTACACAAAAACTTTTTCTCTGACACTCTGTCCCGCCTTCTCCCACACATTCTGCCGGAGCCATGCTGCCTTCAGTTGCTTTCAGAATCTGACCAACAGTAAATTTATCAGGAGAACCGGAAAGAAGATATCCGCCTCCCGCACCTTTTACGCTTGTAACAAGAGAAGCCCTGTGAAGTATTGAAGCAATGTGTTCCAGATATTTTACGGATATATTCTGTCTTGAAGCAATCTCCTTAAGCTTCACCGGCGTACCGTTATCATGGTCTGCAAGATCCAGCATAAACTTTATAGCATTTCTTCCGCGTGTTGATATTTTCATAGCCTTCCTCCCTCTGTCTGTTTTCCGTATCTTTATTATATACCAAATCGATAGGAATTGTAAAGTATCAAAATTCTATAACACCCTATAGGTTTATCCTATAACTTTAGTAGGAATTAAATATAGAAGAAAGCACCATGATTTTTCACACGGTACCTTTTATATTCAGCAGCAGTATTCCTCCGGCAATTAAAGGTCCGAATTCTTCATACCATGCAGAGATTTTCTTACTCATTCCCGACAGTAAGCTAAGACGCATGTTCCGGAAGCAGATTGATGCGGCTGGCATTAGTCTGCTTTCTCCGCTTGGACTTGTGGCATGTGAAGCTGCATACAGTCAGGGCGAGGAATGGTACCTGGCTATGAAGGCATATGTTTCTGATAATATAGATTTTATCAGAAAATATACGGAGGAAAATCTCCCGGGTGTATCTGTAACAGAACATGAAGGCACTTACCTTGTATGGCTTGATTTCAGAAAAACAGGACTTAATGCATATAAACACAGCGTAAGGTAAAAAGTTACAAATTATCCTCTGCCGAAGTGAAAAAATAGAGTAGGGGGAGGAAAATTTCCTCGCCCCTCTCATTGCACCGTACGTACG
>CAMCOJ010000198.1 GCA_945876405.1 uncultured Ruminococcus sp. | reverse complement strand
ACAAGGAGTATCGTCGGCAGCGTCAGATGTGTATAAGAGACAGTAGCAATACTGTACAGTTCACTGTATTTTCCTGCATTTACTTCCTGATAAATAACAGGAAACTTCTGCAGTGTAGTAATAATGATTCCTGTTACGGATTCAATAGCTTCCTTAAGCTGTTTTTCATTTTTATCTATCTTCTGCACAACGCCTTCAACATGGTCAAACTGATAAACCCCCATTTTGACCGAGCATCTTCAAAACTTCCTTATCGAAATCAGAAGTAATTTTCTGCGTTTTATTGAAAACATCATATTCCGCCTCCGCCTTTTCCTTTGCTTGTTTTGCGGAAATCCTGTCGTTATCCTTTAGCACATCATAACGCCGAAAATTCAAAAACTCGTTGACACTTGTTTCAAATTCTTCCATTGTGAAAGTATTTTCACGCTCTATCAGATCTTCAATATAGTCGAAATACCCCGAAACAGCCCTTTCAAGCTGTCTTATCTGCTTTTCATCAAGATAGTTTTTAGCTATTGTCACATCTGATTTTAAAATTCGTCCGTCCGGAGAGTTTTTCCATGTGGTAAGTCCCATATGTTCTTTACGGCTGTCAGCAGAATTATATACAATCTCAGCAGCAGTGTGACCTGTTATTGCATAGTGAAATTTATTCTGAACTGTAGCATAAAACCGTTTTGTCACTTCTGAATTTCTGTCATAGTCAATACTGCATTCAGCAAAAATATCCGTAATCTGCTGCCATATTCTTCGTTCACTGGAACGAATAGAACGTACCCTTTCAAGCAATTCACGGAAATAATCCTTGCCGAAAACAGCCTCACCCTGTTTCAGACGCTCGTCATCAAGTGCAAATCCTTTTATCATATATTCTTTCAGAACACCCGTTGCCCAGATGCGAAACTTTGTAGCCTGACGGGAATTAACGCGATAACCTACGGAAATGATGGCGTCGAGGTTGTAGAAATCTACATTTCGTCTTACCTGCCTGTTACCCTCAGTTTGAACTATTTCCATTTTGGAAACAGTTGATTCTTCTCTGAGTTCGCCTTCCTCGTAAATATTTTTCAAATGCTTGCTGATTGCAGGAGTATTTACAGAAAACAAATCCGCCATAGCTTTTTGCGTAACCCATATACTGTCATTCTGTATCACTGCATTTACAGAAACATCTGACTCATCAGAATGGTACAGCACAAAATGCATTTGTTTATTCATATCATTCATAATCAAACACCTCATTCATGCGGCTTATAGACACCGGTTAATTTATCTGCAATCGCCCATATCAGAGCAGCTTTTTCATTTACATTAGCACTCAGACTCATTTTATTTTTCCTCCGTATCGGATGTGATACAATACTGTTTTTAAACAATATTCCCTTATTTATTTTTACTAACAATTAAGATAATTATAACATATTTTCAGCGTGATTTCCATATTTTTATTATATTTTATATAGTAGGGAAAAGATATATTTCCGTGCTTTACGGTTGATTTTTTCAGGGATATGGCTTATAATAGGGATATAACAGCCAAACGGAGGTAAAAAAACATGGGACCATATTATTATGAAGTTATAAAAATAGACGGCGACTACGCAACGCTTAAAAGAACAGATATCAGTACAGATGATACTATTCTCATTGCCCTTGCTCTTCTGCCATTCGGTACTGACATAGGTACTAATCTCAAATGGGAAAATCTCGAATATGAGATTATATAAATAAGTTTCAAATAATCATACGGAGGATTGAAGTTTGAAAATATATACAATCATTGGTGGTGTAAACGGAGTAGGGAAAAGCAGCCTTACCGGTGTTTTAGCTGCTGAAACCAGAGACCTTGGTATAATAATCGACACTGATAAAATTACAGCTTCATTCGGCGGTGATAAAATAAAGGGAGGAAAGGCTGCAATAGAAAAGATAAATGACTGTCTGAAACGAGGAATCAATTTCACACAGGAAACAACTCTTTCCGGTTACCGGACTCTGAAAACAATACAGAAAGCAAGAGAACTTGATTATTTTATCAGACTGTACTATGTTGGAGTTAATTCAGCCGATGAAAGTCTGAGAAGGATTAAGAACCGCGTTGAAAAAGGCGGCCACAATATACCCGAGCAGGATGTAATGAGGAGATATCATAAAAGGTTTGAAGATCTTGCTGCTATACTCCCTTACTGCAATGAAGTGAAATTATACGACAATGAAAACGGATTTGTAGAAAAAGCAGAATACAGAAACGGACAGCTAATTACCAGAAGCGACATTCTTCCGCAATGGATATCGGAACTGAAATGCTTCATAGAATCTGAATGTCCGTAAAAAAAGTTCAGCCGACCACAATGGTCAGGCTGAACTTTTAATGCTTTCCTGAATCCTGCGTTTGACGGATTAAAATATGTTCCCATGGCTTTGCCTCCGTTCAGTTTAACAGAGAGGATTTGACTTTTATCATATCAGTTATATCCACTTTTCCGTTCCCGTCAAAATCAAACGCTTTCCTGTAACTTTCAGCACCCAAAAAATATCTCTGAAGTTTTAATGCAAATGCTGCGTCTATGATTTCCGGTTCAGAAGGATTATTGCCCGAATTGTCAGTAAATGAAGCTGTCGGGTCACCTTCAGCCTGATATACACGAACATAGTCAACCTGCATTTCACATGGGACAGATGAAGCGTCAGGAACTCTTCCGCCGTCAAAATTTCCTCCGGCTGCAAGGTTCATTATTATATAAAACTCCTCGTCAAAAGGTGCATACGGATTGTCTTCCGCTGCAGCGGAATACCAGTTTGTATACGGCACAACAGAAAAACATTCACCGTCAACATACCAGCGTATCTTTTCTTTTTCCCATATGCAGCTGTATATATGAAAGCCGTCGTCATATGTTTTCCCGTCTTTGAACGTGTACTGATTTCCTGTATATGCATTTGCAGGCCAGGCTCCGCCGTAGTGGACTGTTCCGTAAACAGTATTGTTTATGCGGCCTTTGGATTCCATTACGTCTATTTCACCGGAGGCGGCCCAGGTACCGTAAACACTGTCATTCGGAAGCATCCAGAGTGCCGGCCATATACCTGTCCCTGTCGGAAGTTTTGCACAAAAATCTATACGTCCGTACCTGAAACTGAATTTATCTTTTGAAATGAGCTTGCCGGATGAATAAGGTGCCACCCTTCCCGGATCCTGCTCAAATGTTTTCGGCTCTTCAAGAATTCTTATACTGAGTTTTCCGTCGCAGGCAAATGTATTTTTCTCACTGTCTGTGTAATGCTCAAGTTCATTGTTTCCCCAGCCCCATGTGTTCGGATCATCAGTAAGATAATATCCGGTTTCATTCGTCCACTTTGATCGGTCGATTACGTCTTCCGAAAATTCATCATTCCAGATAAGATTCCACCCGCTCAGTTCAGGGCTTTCAGAAGTTCCCGTTTCTATCCAGTCATAATCTTCACTGCGTTCAAAAACAATGGTATAATCCAGATGAACGTCAGGGTTTGCAGCCGACTGAAGCCGAACGAAAGTTGTCTGATTTACATGGAACCAGAATCCGCCCGGACCATCCCAGAAATGCCCGAAGTTACTGTCATATATCCAGCCGCTGTCTGCGTTATTGTCTATGCTCACCCATTCTGAATTTTCATCTGTTCTTACAAACAGCCTGATATCATCGGCTACATTTTCAAATTTTACTGATTCATCACCATTGAAAACCGGAAATGTAAATCCGGAACCGCCTGTAATATCAGCACTGACTACAGGTCCCTGTGTCGGTGTCATGGATTTTATTGAAACAGCTTCAGCTGCCTGTGCAAAAATATTTTCAGTATTTTTACAGTAAGTCTCACTCAAAGGAAAGACAGATATACACGTTATCGCCGAAACTGCAAGCAATGCACCGGTAAAACGAAACATTTTTTTACAACACTCTTTCATTTTTCCTCTTCCTGCATGCATTAAAGTTTAGAATATCCGAAACTGTTTACTATTGCGTCAATCTTCTTTCCGGCCTTGCACATAGCACATTCCTCCTGCTTGTAGCTGCTGTATTCCGGGATATCATCGTGACCGAAAATGTGATGAATCTTCAGGCCTCTTATATTGTCAACATCGCTGAATATAGCAGCTGCAGCCATAAGTTTTCCGCCGTAATAAGCAAGACACTCTGCAGCCTGAACAATACTTTTTCCTGATGAAACTGAAGAAGCAAGCAGGAGAACATTTTTGTCCCTTACCATAGGCTGAAGATTGTCACGCAGTATAATCTGATTGTACGTGTTAAACTCAGGTGTGATTACCATTATTTCATTTCCGCTGTTAATTCCATGAAGTCCCTCTGAAAGTTCCTCTGCAAGGAATGCACCAATCATCTTTGTACCCTCAAGACAAATAATAGTATCAACCGGTATTACACCATAAATACCAGTTGCAAGCTCCTTTGCCGCTTCCTTTGCAGCCCTGAAACTGCTCTTGATTCCGTTCATATCAATATACGCACTTACATGTGAGTTGCTTGTCGCAAAATGTCCCGGTATAACGTCAAAACTCACTCTTCTGTTCTGTGCTGCTGTTATCTTCTGTGTCCTGTTTTCCATAATAAATAACCCCTTCCAAAAAAATCTTACTATTTTTATATTTTATCACATTATACTGACTCTGTCAAAACCGAAATGATGTGATTTGCTGTTACATTGCATATAGTATAGCATTTTTTACTGATTTATCAAGTCCATTGATAGTATACCACAATTCATTGATGTTGACAATGGTTGACTCAGTAACAGTGATTTCGTGAGTTGAGTATAGTATAATTAACGAACGGAAACGAGGTGAAAAATATTGAAAACCGCCGGATTCCAGTGCAGGATTCCGGCAGTTATTGATTTTATTCTGCGTTCAGTCTGTCCTTGATTTCAGCGAGGTCTCCGCCCGGTGCAAATGATTCAGGATTGCTGAGCTTTTCAATGTACTCTTCTT
>CAMCOJ010000197.1 GCA_945876405.1 uncultured Ruminococcus sp. | reverse complement strand
ACAAGGAGTATCGTCGGCAGCGTCAGATGTGTATAAGAGACAGGCCGGTGACGGTACAACAACAGCTACTCTTCTTGCACAGGCTCTTATCCGTGAAGGAATGAAGAATATCGCAGCAGGTGCTAACCCTATGATCGTAAGAAAGGGTATCTCAAAGGCTGTTGATGCAGCTGTTTCAGCAATTATTGCTAACTCCAAGGTTGTTGAAGGCACAGACGATATTGCAAGAGTAGCTACTATCTCATCAGCTGATGAAAACGTAGGTAAGCTCATTGCTGAAGCAATGGAAAAGGTTACTTCAGACGGTGTTATCACAATCGAAGAAAGCAAGACTGCAGAAACATACAGCGAAGTTGTTGAAGGTATGCAGTTTGACCGCGGATATATCTCACCATATATGGCTACAGACTCAGACAAGATGACAGCAGTTATCGACGATGCATACATCCTTATCACAGACAAGAAGATTTCTTCAGTTCAGGAAATTCTTCCTCTTCTTGAACAGATTGTTCAGGCAGGCAAGAAGCTTGTTATCATCGCTGAAGATATCGAAGGCGAAGCTCTTACAACACTTATTCTCAACAAGCTCAGAGGAACATTTGTATGCGTAGGTGTCAAGGCTCCTGGCTTCGGTGACAGACGTAAGGAAATGCTCAAGGATATCGCAATCCTTACAGGCGGTGAAGTAATCACAGAAGAACTCGGTCTTGAACTTAAGGAAACAACAATGGAACAGCTCGGTCGCGCAAGACAGGTTGTTATCGGCAAGGAAAATACAATCATCGTTGACGGTGCAGGTTCAAGCGAAGATGTTAAGGAAAGACTCGGCCAGATTAAGGCTCAGATTGAAGCTACAACATCTGACTTCGATAAGGAAAAGCTTCAGGAAAGAGTTGCTAAGCTTTCAGGCGGTGTTGCAGTAATCAAGGTAGGTGCTGCTACAGAAATCGAAATGAAGGAAAAGAAACTCAGAATTGAAGATGCTCTTGCAGCTACAAAGGCAGCTGTTGAAGAAGGTATCGTAGCAGGTGGTGGTACAGCTCTCATCAATGCAATTCCTGCAGTTGAAAAGATTCTCCCTTCACTTGACGGTGATGAAAAGACAGGCGCTAAGATTGTTCTCAAGGCTCTTGAAGAACCTGTTCGTCAGATTGCACTTAACGCAGGTCTCGAAGGCAGTGTAATTATTGATAAGATCAGACGTTCACGCAAGGTTGGCTACGGCTTTGATGCTTACAGTGAACAGTATGTTGATATGATTCCTGCAGGTATCGTTGACCCTACAAAGGTAACCCGTTCAGCACTTCAGAATGCTGCTTCAGTTGCTGCTATGGTTCTTACAACAGAAAGTCTTGTTGCAGACATCAAGGAAGATGTACCTCCTGCTCCAATGCCACAGGGCGGCGGAATGGGCTTCTAATAATATTTTCAAAAAGAAATCCTGTCAGAGTTAATTCTGACAGGATTTTTTTATATGTAATTTTTCATTCTGGATTTGATTTCTTCTTTGTCTTTATACATTTCCTTGTCACTTCGTGCAAGAATAAGTTTGATATCAGGGATATTTCCGTCCTCCGATGGTTCATATTTTGCTGTTCCTGCGGCAACGGCAAAAGGATAGCCTTTGTACTTCTGGGATTCAATGTCCATAGCCTGTCTGATCTTATCGTGCATATTGACCTTGGTTATACAAACAAATTCATCACCGCCGGTTCTGTAGACACATCCTTTTTTACCTACTGTCTCCGCCAGCACTGATGCACATCTTATTATCGCATCATCACCTTTCTGATGACCGTAGTTATCGTTTATGTGTTTCAGAAAGTTCACATCACAAAGAGTGATGTACAGTTTTCTGCATTCCTCAGGGCAGTTTTCAAGGTGAGCAGTCTGTATCTCGAAGCTGTTACGGTTAAATACATCTGTCATGGAATCTTTTTCGGCACTGGCGAGCAGGGTGTTTGTTTCGGATATTTTTTTAATCACTGTTATCACAGCTACAGTTAATGCAGCAACTGCTGCAAGGATTGAAAACACCACGATAATAAGATTTACGAGTTTTCTTTGATTTTTAAGTGTACTGTCCAGTATCGAAACATTGTCGATGTAATACGCCATTAGATCATTTTCGTCCGCTTCACAGCCTTCTTCAACATCGGCGGTCTGTACATACAGATGTATGTCTGATGCCTGTTCAGGCAGAGTAAATTCTCCGGTTAGTTTTGACCAGTTGCCTTTCTGAAGAACCTTTGAGTTAAGCGGTTCATAATTTACCTTTCCGTTATATGTGTACTGAAGTTCAATCTGAAATTCATGTTCATTTTCGTATGAACGTCCGTTATACATCACACATGCGGAATATTCATAGCATGTACCGGTTTTTATAAGTCTGGATATATCAAGTGAAGGTGCGTTCCAGAATTTTGTGCGTTCGGATACATAAAGAGAGTAACGACCGAGATAGCTGAAGTTTGACGACCTTGAAACAACTTCATTTCCGCGTGCCTTCCAGTCTCCGATGCCTTCTTCAAAATCAAAAAGATATTCGGTTAATCCTGGTTTATTTGGTGCGGTGGTAATAACTGCATCGGAACCGGTTATGGTAATCGCATCAACATTGAAGTTCAAATCAAGGTCGGGAGATTCAAAGTATATACTGCACGAAACTGTATTTTCCGGTATCTTAAGTGTACCGCTGAGTTTTGACCAGCCTCCCGGACCGGCTTCTGTTGTGGCAATCCGCTGATAGTTTACAGCTTTTTCATTATCCTCACTCTGAAACGTCCAGTCTATGGTGTGATTTTCCTGCCCGTCATGATGTACCCATGCTTCCAGTTCATATTCCTTTCCTGGAATAAGAATACCTGTCGTACTCATAGCTGGTCCGCTCCATGTTTTTGCACGGTTTGAAACATGAAGGGAAGTGGAACCTTCTTTGCTGTGCCGTGAATCGATTGACAGATCGGCCTGACCTCCCAGTGGTGACCATTCACCAAATCCATCCTCGAAACTCTGCTCATATACTACAAAGGTGTCAGGAAGGTTGTCAGGAAAGGTACTGCTGTGAACGGTCTGTACATGGTACGGGTAAAAAAATACAGATAAAAGAATTGCCAGTGCAGATATTAGTGGTATTGCTTTTCTCATGTTTCCTCCCCTCTTTATTGTATCGTTTTTATAAATTATGCTAATTATATTATAACATTATTGTATCGCTATCGTCAATATGCATATTACATAAAATTCCCCTGTGTGTACACAGGGGAATTTCAGAAATTTTAATTTCTGGAGTAGTCTTTGTGCCGGGATTTTATCTCCTGTTTGTTTATGTACATCTCTTTGTCAGAACGTTCAATTATTTGTTTGATATCAGGCTTGTCACCATCAAGTTCAGAGTCGTATTCAGCGAATCCTGATGCTACAGCAAAAGGATATCCTTTGTCATCTGCTGATTCATGTTCTATTGCATCACGTATCTTTTCCTGAACAGGTTTTGATGAGATGCACACAAATTCATCACCGCCGGTCCGGTATACCATTCCGTCATTTCTCACCGTGTCTATAAGCATCCTGCCGCATCGTGTAATGGCTTCGTCACCTTTTTCGTGACCGTGATTATCATTTATGTATTTGAGAAAGTTTACATCACAAAGTGTAAAGTAAAGAGATTTGCATTTTTCGGGATCTTTTTCCAGTTCTCCGATACGCTTTTCATATGCGTTTCTGTTATAGCATTGAGTCATTGCATCTCTGGTAACTGAATTAAGTACGTCCTTTTTCTTGTTGCTTCTTCTGACTGCAATAAGTATCAGATATCTCAGAACAAGCAGAACTGTGATTGCAGCTGCGGAAAAAGCAAAAACTTTGATGGCGGTTTCTTTACGAACCACAGAAGTCTCCGATATAGCCACCGTGTCAGTATAGAATGACATCAGGTCATTATTGGTGTATTCCTCTTCGTTCTCAACGTTTGCAGTCTGAATATAGAACGACAGGTCAGCAGCACCTTCCGGAAGAGTGTATGTTCCTGATATCCTCGTCCATTTGTTTTTTTGTACTTCCTTTTCCTTTATCAGCTGGTATACTGCCTCACCGTTAAAGTTATACTGGATTTCTATTCGGAAACGGTGGCTGTCTTCATATTCTTCTCCGGTATACATGACATAAGCGGAGTAAAAATATGACACACCTCGTTTTACATCGTTTATGTTTACAGTAGGACCGTTCCATGTGTGGTTTCTGTTGGTTACATATATAGAATGTGAGCCTGTGTTGCTGTGTTCGTCTGTGCGGATAAGTCTGTTGTCACCTCGCGGAGCCCAGAGTTCATTGCCGTTTTCAAAGTCATATGAATAAAGATATCCCTTTTTATCAACGCCGCGTTCCTCGATATAGCTTTTGTCACCGGTTATTGTTATATCGTCCAGATAGAAGTTAGTAGTGGCATTTGCACATTCGAAGTAAATCAGACATGAAATGGAATCTTCCGGGATAGTGACGGAACCTGTAATCTCTGTCCATACTTCCGGCACTGCATCGGTTATGGCAATCTGCATAAACTGTGAGGTTCCAAGCGAATCCACATACCTGAGCGTCCACTGAAAGGTTTTCATGGATTCGCTTTTTTGATATACCCATGCACTGAATTCGTAAGTTTTTTCGGGTGTGAATAATGTGTCTGCAGTTAATGACGGTCCGTGATAGGATTCAAATCTGTCAGTTATTTTCATGCTGTTTTCACCGGAATGACTGACACTTGTGTCAAGGCTGAGCTTTCCGCCTCCGCCGAACGGCGTCCAGTCGTTGATATTGCCATCGTCAAAGTCACTTGAAAAGATAATGTTTTCGTCCTCTGCACAGACAGTTTCCTGATTCATTGAAGGAATCAGAAACGAAACCAGCATCGCAGCTGTAACTACAAATGAAAAGAGAAATTTTTTCATAAAATATACCCCCCTGTCTCTTATACACATCTCCGAGCCCACGAGACAGGCAGAAATCTC
>CAMCOJ010000196.1 GCA_945876405.1 uncultured Ruminococcus sp. | reverse complement strand
GAATACTCAATGTTATATTTTTCAGCAAAACTGTTATAGAGCTTATTTTTACAAGCTTTTTTCTTCTTGTTGAGCAGACAAGAAAATTCATGAGCCGGAACTTTATCTCCATTATAGTTCTTTACTATCTGCTCCATTTCCTTTGCTAATGCCCTGTTTATTTTCTTATTGCTGTTAAGTACAAATTCACATACGCTGTCCTGATTATCGGTGGAAAAATTGCAGAAGATTTCTGCTGTATCAACGTTAATCATATCATTGTCAATCAGCTCTTTAAGTTCGTCTGTAAGCTCCAGTATCTTAATGTATCTATAAAGTGATTTCTTTGATATGTTAAACTTGTCTGCTATCTCCTGAACCGTCATATCAATATCAGAACGCATTTCCATATACCTTGAATATATTTCAGCGTATTCTGTCGGAGTGAGCTTAACACGCTGTATATTGCTCTCTGTGACGTATTTGGTTGCTTCATCATCGGATATACTTCTCACCACACAAGGAACTGTAAGAAGTTCCAGTTCTTTAGCTGCCATGTAACGATGATGACCGGATATTATCTGATAAACCGTTCCTTTCTTACGGACGATAAGTGGAGTGATAATACCAACATCGGCAGCACTGAATTTGATTTGCTGAACTCGCTCCTCAGATATATGGAATGGCTGTGTCCTGCCCTTTGAGTCAGAATACGGTTCAATACGATTAAGCTCTATGTATTCAACCGTTTCTTTGTCACTACCCCATACCTGTGTGTACGATTGTTCCAGAGCTTCAGGAATATCAGCCTGAACTGTTGATTCCTGTGCTTCACGTTCCCTTTTCAATGCCATAAAATCAATCTTACCCATGATTTCCTCCTTGTTCTCATAAATGTTATTACGTTTGCAGTATTCCGCCCATGTTTCCTTACGGTACTTTCCACTATATATGTATCTTTGGGCAAACTCAAGCTGATACTTATTTGGTATAATGCCAAGTCTTTCATTACGTTCTGCTTGTGCATAAAAGTTTTTCGGCGTAAGGTATCCTGTTCATTGTCATGTATTCCAATTATCACGTTATCATTCCTTTCATTTAAGTGTGGCATTCTGCCACACTTAAACAATTAATCTTCTTCAATATCAGAATAAAAATATTTTTTCTCTAATTCCAAAATCTTCGGATACTTCTGTTCAAGCTTCTCATTGATAACATCATACATATCCCATATGGTTTCAACGTTAGCATATTTGCCCGTATCATCAAAATACCAATCTTCCCATGCAGCATTAAATTCATCTGCATACGGCACAGACAGATAATGATTTACTGCCGATGTTACTCCCTCACATATTTCGTCACAGCTCATAACTGGTTTTTCATCACATTTTAAATTCCTCTTGCTGAACTTTGGTTGTTCGTTCCACTTTAATTCTTTGATAACATCAATAACAAATCCTCCAACAATTATAAGCTGCTGCCATTCGGGAACATCTTCCTTAATATAATTTCGAACTTCTCTCAGCTTTTCTACAAGAGCGAGATTAGACTGACCATCATGCACAACCTTTACTTTATCTCTATCCATTATTAGCACCTTTCTTTCGAGAACAATATTATCATATCACAGTTTTCGCACACAACTTTAATACAGTGTGTTAGTGTTGAGGTTCACATCTAATTGCCGATATTTCTTTTTCGATTTGCTCAAGTGGTTTGTTCTTGGAGCATAACCATATTGCAACAGCAATATCACGATTTGAAAATCTTCGGTCAAAAATCATATCTAACATTTTTCCGTAAAGGAACATTTCGTCGCCTGCCTGAGAAAAGTATTCGTTATCTCTGCATAATTTTTTAATAGCTTCCAACATCAATATATAATCTCCTTATTATACAACAACCTATGATTTAATTCCTTATTAATGATACCACACACTTGAATGGTGTGTCAATTTGACACATTGCATTGTTGTTAAGATTCTTCTCTGCGTAAAACTTCTTCTGCAACTTCAAGATATGCTTTACCCATTGTACTGTTTTCATCATTAACACAGCAAGTCTGGTTTACTACTGCCATTTCGCTCTGTGCAGGACAATAAGGAATGATTGTTTTGAATGTAAGACTTCCATATCCCTCACGAACACTATCAGCAATAGATGTACTTGCATTTGTTCTGTTGAATTTATTTAACAGTATACCAAGCACTCTCAGCTGACGGTTTGTGCTGTTGTTAATGGAAATTACCTTGTTAAGCATTTTTGTAAGTCCGTCAAATGAATACACTGCACATTCAACCGGAATAATAACGCTGTCTGAAGCGTTCATAGCATTGCTGACAAGCAAATCAAGAAGTGTACGGCAGTCTAACAGAATATAGTCATATTCATCATACACGCTGTTCTTCATCGCTCTTTTCAGAACATAGTTGCTGTCGCTGTCACTTGCAATAAATGTTGTGATGTTTGTAAGCATTGGTGAAGCAGGAACATAGTCCACTCCATTGCTTGAGTGACGAACTGTGCTTGCGTAATCTGTTGCGATTCCTGCTGCAGCGTTGTATATTACCTCTGACATTGTAGGCTTTCCGTCCTTGATATATCCGAGAGCATGGCTTGCGTTTCCCTGCTGATCGAGGTCAATGACCAGGACTTTTTTACCTAACTTTACAAGTCCGGCAGCAATATTTACTGTTGTAGTAGTTTTACCCACTCCGCCTTTTTCGGAACAAACTGAAATGATTTTACTCATGATAATTACCTCCTGTTGATTAATCTGTTATGATAAATTTTCTCTTAACTGAATGATGTTTTTTCTAAGAAGTTCGTTTTCTTCTCTGAGCAGTTCAAGCTGTTCATCACGAAACTTGTCCTTAGCTTTTTTACGCTTTTTAAACGCTGCTACTCTGGCTGCTGTTTGCTCTCGCTTGATTATCATTGAGCAGTTGTCACACCATTTAACTGAGATATGCCTGTAAAAATCAGCTGTATTTATATCTGAAATGATTCTTCCGCAACGTCCGCAAAATTTTAATTCTTTCATAAATGCCCTCCCCTACTCAAAAACATAATCGTTTGCGTTACCGTTTGCGTTAGCACGGTAGCATGGATTGTTAAGTTCTTTGTACAGGGAAGTACGGAGCATTTGACGTTCGTTGTACAGCATACTTAAAAGATCTGATGTTGTATCGTCTTCACCGTCAACAATAAAGTTATAGCTGTTGTAGTTACCTTGATTGTTTGGTACTGATACCTTTATGCTCTTTATCTCTTCATCAGGGGAGCATACTTCAATATCGGTTATCATCTGCTCGATAGTATCCAACCGTTCTTTCAGTTGATTCAGACTGTTTATGTATTCTTCAATCGTATTGTACGATATAGTCTGTTCTGGTTCGAACGCTTCATCATCTTCTTGGGATGTAACCCTTACCTGCTTGTGAAATGCTTTGTAGAATAAAAAACATATCGCCGATATGTAAGCTATTCCTGCAACCACATTCATATATATCATTCCTTTCCTTACTCTTGACGAAAGGTCTGAAAAGCTGTATAATACAATTATCAGACCTTTCGGGGTCTGTATCACACCTTAGCAGTCTGTTTCTTTCGTTAGAAGCAGGCTGTTTTTTGTTAGAGTCAATACTGCCAATCACCCCTTTTCAAGTGTGTCAATTTGACACTCTTGTTTTGTTAATTCTTCAATGATTTTATCCTTACCGATAAAATATCGGTATGATACAAGTTTTTTAGGTTCGGAAGTGCATAAACCAACATAATCTCCTAAAAAAGAAGATATAGCACGAGCACTTTGCATGAAATCATTCTTATCAGAAAATCTTGTTTCATAATCATATGTACCATCTTCATAAATTTTCTTGATAATTCCATGATATCTTCCGATTTGATATTTACCAACTTTCATATCGTGACCTCCAATTGTGTCAATTTGACACAATATTCTCTCTATTATTCAAAATAGTATTCAAAGTTATCGTCCTCGGATTCAGTCTCGATCAAATGAATATAGGCGTTCATGCCATTGTTTATACAGAATAGTTTATATTCTTCAGCATCTTTTTCCTTGTAAAAACGCTCTATATCCGTATTATCGATAACGACTACCCAACGTCCGAATATTCTTTCATCTTGTGTACGTTTGTGCATATAAGTAATCCTCCGAAAATCTTTCTTCACAGCACATAAATAGGGTGGCTGTGAAATACCCTTTCTTCCAACCTCCGCCGTTACTGGCGGAACGCTCAGAGCTTAATGGACTGTTTATTCTCGCTCTGACGAGATTAGTAATTCTTTATCCAGTCAATAGCTTGTTCCAGTGTATCACATTCTATGTCTGAATCTGACGGAGTACACATATAAGCATACTCCATATTCTCAGGATGGATAACTGTATAGCTGAATCCGTATTCCTGAATCTCCTTTTTGTTGTTCTGATATATGCCCCAACCTTTTAGTGACTTAATCTTTTTCATACTCACTCTCTCCTTTAGCAAGCTATATCTAAAAGCCATTTAAAACATTCATCAAGGCTTTTAAAATCCTCTGTCCATGCGTTCCCATCTCTGTTATCTATCCCTACGAAAACATCTCCGTCCTTTAAATAGAACAGTCCTTTCTGCTTGCGTGTTTCGATTATTTCTTCCGCTGCGTTGCTTGATATTTCTATTATCTGTTCAGCCATAACTCTTACCTCTTAATCTTTCTGCCGGAGAGCTTTTCTCCGGCTTTACTATTTCGTCCGATTTACTTTTTAATCGCTGCGAATTCCATGTGGTACATATCAACGGACTTGCCTTTGATATCCCAACCGTCTATTTTTGCGTATGTCGGTTCAACATATCCGCATTTGATAGCGTCTGATTTATTTTCAAATATTGCACTGATTGTTACTGTGCAGAAGCGAGGTGTACTGATTCTTGTTCCGAGTTCCATATTGATTTTCCTTTCTGATTATGAATTAGTTGACGGTTCGTTTATGAGCTGTCTCTTATACACATCTGACGCTGCCGACGATACTCCTTGTGTA
>CAMCOJ010000195.1 GCA_945876405.1 uncultured Ruminococcus sp. | reverse complement strand
ACAAGGAGTATCGTCGGCAGCGTCAGATGTGTATAAGAGACAGGAAATATCTTTCTGTGCATCAGGATAAAGATGTGCTTCAGGTTCTTCAAGAATAATAAAAGATTTTGAATTTGTTACCAGGATATGAAACAGTATATTGAAAAGCCATACTGTTTCCTGCTGGCCGGAAGAGGTGTAATTGATTTTTACAAACCTGTCTGTATTATCATGATTATCGGTAAGATACAGTCTCTCTTCTCCGTTAGCAAAGACATATCTCCCTTTTAATACTTTGGAAATACGATTAAGTGCCATTGAAACAGCCTTTTTATCAAGTTTTATCATATTGCTTTTCAGTTCTGCAAGACCATCTAACCCGTCATTAAATAAAGGCCGGATCTTCAATATTCTTTCAATGTATTTCTGCGTGCAAAAATCGATGCTTCGTTTCTGATCATCATCCATTGTTGCAAACAAATAATTAAGCTGAGAAGTTAATAAAGTAATAAGACTTCTTCCGGCAGGTATAAAGACAGCATTATAATCATCACTGAATAAATCATTAAGTTCAGACTGGATTTCATTTCGTTCAGAGTTATTATTTTTATTTCTGCGGCATATATAGTCTGTAATATTGTTGCTGAATTTTATAAAAACATATTTAGGATTAATAAAGTCTTCATCTTCTCTGAGTTCAAGTGTAATTTCAACAAATGTATCATCAGAATAGTCATACCTTAACCTCATGTCAGAACTCATAGCTTTTGACGTCCCAAACATCTGAAGAAACTTATTGCGAAGAGTTCTTCGGATAACTGTGGTCAGCTCTGACGGATTTCCTAATAAATTATATTTTAAAATATCCTCACAAATATCATCCTTTATTGTGCGAAAAAAATAGATTGCTTTGGCAACAGTGCTTTTTCCGGACGCTTGTTTGCCTGTAAGCACGGTAAAATGTTCAAGATCCATAGTACAGTCATTTATGGGTCCAAGATTGTGAATTGTAATCCTCGCAGACATATAATAAGTCTCCTTTTATTATTATCTTACCATACTATGATACCATATAAAAAATGAAATATCAAGAATCTGCCCTTATATCACCAAAATATATTGCATAAAAAAACCCGGCACAGTCAGATCACTGAAGCCGGGTTTTTATCTTATTGTCGTAATTATCCTTTTCTCTTCACAATCCTGAGGGCATCCTTAATCTTCAGAGGTTCACCCCTGTAGAGAACAAATGCCTTGTACACCTTTGCTGCAGCAAACACAACCACTGCAGTTGAAAGAATAACAAGCAATGTGCTGATAACTGCAATCATGATACTTGTGTTGCCTATAAGCACATCAGCAGGAATTGCAAACGGTGCTGTGAACGGAACAAGTCTGAGAATGCTGCATATGTTCATTTCCGTTGAGCTGGTTCATATACGGGAATATCCAGCATACTACTATTACCATAGTGTAAATGCCGTAATAGTTGTTTACTTCCTCTGTCTTTGAAGCAAATGTTCCGGTAAATGCAGCAAGTGCAACATAGAGAAGGAATCCGACAAACAGTGAAATCACTGCAATAACCATCGCCAAAGGTGAGAAACCGCCTTTTTCAGAAAGCATACTGATAAATTCCATCGCCTTCTCACCTGCACCGCCGGACATCTTTATACCGGCAAGCATGCCTGCACCAAGTGAGGCAATCCATACGGAAAGCTGAAGAACTGCTGCAAAGTACATTCCGAAAATCTTGCCGAAAATCATGTCATAAGGACGTGTCATAACAAGAAGTGTTTCCATCATCTTTGAATCCTTTTCAGCAACCACGCACCTTGCAACGCCCTGTCCGTAAATACAGAGCATCATATAAAGAAGAAGTCCTATGAAGACCGGAATAAAGTTTCTGAGCATCTCAGCATCTTCGGAGTTTCCGTCCTCACCTGCCACAGACATCTTTATCTCTGTATGGGTGAGAAGTTCATTTTTCTGAACATCTGTGAGTCCGGATTTTTCAAAAATGGCAAACCTGAGATTATCCTTTACAAATTCGGAAAGATTTTTTGCACTCTTCTTTTCTGCAGCAAATCCCTCCGGCTTTATTATACGAATGATGAATTTTCCCTGTTCGTCATTTTTAAGCTCGAGAACGCATGAATGATCACTGCAGGAAGCGGCTTCCTTTGCTGCTTCTTCAATATCATCTGTCTGTGCACTGACAAACTTTACATTTTCAAAAAGTTTGTCTCCTGATTCATGAAGAACACTGTAGTCAGTGCCGCTGAGCAAACTTGAATCGCACACAAAAACCGTGTCGATATCTGAAACTGTTTTGCTTCCTGACACACTCTCAGCTATCTTAAAACCTGCAATGCATCCGATTATCAGTATGGCAGCAATAATCACTGTTGTAAACCTGTATGACTTTGTGGATACATGCTGTTTAAATGTAAACTTTAATACTTTTCCCATAATTCTCATCCCTGTCCTTTCCGGGCTTTTGAGAGCCTGATAATATCCCTGAGTTTAAGTCTCTCGCCCTTGTGGTAAACAAGTGCCTGATAAATATTCGCAGTAAATCTGAACAGAAGCACTGTAAGAATAATTATCTCAGCCCAGATTATAAACAAATCTGAAAGCCCGGCCTTTCCGAAAATATAGTGTATCGGAACCACATAGATGCCTGAGAACGGGAAGAAATATGTGACCTTGTCAAAAACAGGACTGTTTGCCATAGCGGCACCCATAACCATATATATACCAAGCACTGTTGACAGGGAAATGAATGCACTTCCGCTCTGAAGATCCTCCATACTGCTGCACGAAGCACCGGTAATTCCTGAAATAACAGCGTAGAAAAGATATGCAAGGATTGTCGTAAACACCACAGCAAATATTCCGAAAATAATTCTTCCCGGACTTATCGAAAATCCTGCCAGTGCCGTCGGATCTGCCTGTGTGGAAAAATCCTCGGCCGCCATTTTTTCCAGTGTAACTGAAAGCACCTCGTCAAATTTCTTTGAAAACATAACTGATGTTATTATACCGGAAATACATCCTGAAATGATAAACAGAACAAAATTGCAGACAAGCACGGCCATCGTACCTGTTATCTTGCCGACTATAATCGCAAGCGGACGAACTGAAAGCAGGAGAGTTTCCATTACCTTTGAGGATTTTTCAGTGACAAGACTTACCGCAATCTGCTGACTTGATACAAGGACAATCATCATTATAATAAAAGCATAGATTGTAACCGACATCATTACAACCGGATTGAGTTCATCCTTTTCATCATCATCAGAAATCTCAGAAATATCCACTACGGAAGCTTCCTTTTCCGAATTGATATAATTCACAGCTTCTTCTGAAACCCCGCACTGTGCCATTCGTGAGTCGAAGAAAAACTCTCTGGCACTGTCTGAAAAATTTCCGACATTCATTGTGCTTATCTCACTGTCCTTTGCTTTAACGAAAGACATGATATATTTTTCACCGTCAAAGCTTATGTGAAAAACAATGTTTCTGAGTCCCTCTTCTCCGAGATTTTTCCGGAGTTCCTCCGTAGACTCATCTGTTTCAATATAATTTATCTTATTGTATGAAGGGTATTCTTCCTTAAAGGCTGAAGTGTCAAAATCATATTCTGTATCATTTTTGATGTACATATCCTCAATCTTGCACTCACCAAGCTCAGCAAGCTTGTCTGCAGCGGCTGAGCCGGCTGTCAGAGACATAAGCGGACCTGAAAATATAACAAGTGCGCACATCAGAACAAGTCCGATAACAGCTGACTTGCTTTTGTAATTCTGGATAAATGTGAATGAAAATACCTTCTGCCAGCCCTGAAGTTCACTTTTCTTCATTGTCGCCACCAACCTTTTCTACAAATATCTCATGCAGTGACGGCTCTCTGAGTTCAAATCTGACTATCAGTATTTTCTTTTCAATCATTTTTGTAAGCAGAATATTAGCCTGATCATCACCCGTTACCTTAAGCTGATACTCAGTTTCCTTGTGATTCAGAAGCTGAATGCCGCACTCTTCAACAAGCGGAAGAATGTCACCTTCACACTTTATAAAGAGATTAACGCGTCCGTAGCTCTTCTTGATGTCATTGAGATTGCCCTGAAGAACGGTTTTGCTTTTGCTGAGAATAGTGATGTCTGTGCAGAATTCCTCAATAGTCGGCATCTGATGACTTGACATAATAAGGAACTTGTTTTTGTCAATCTGCTCATGGATAACGGACTTGAAAAGGTCAGTATTTACAGGATCAAGACCGCTTAGCGGTTCGTCCAGAATGAGAAGCTCAGGGTCTGAGATCAGAGCTGAGATAAGCTGTATCTTCTGCTGATTACCCTTTGAAAGCTGCTCCGGCTTCTTAGGTGGCAGTGTTTTACCCTTGCTTGATTTTCCCGGATAAATGTACTCCTCAACCTCAAAGCGTTCAGCCCAGTACTTTATTCTTTTCTGTGCCTCGCTTTTTTTTACGTTTCTGAGTTCAGCAAAATAAACGAGCTGATCCATCAGTGAATACTTCGGGTATAGTCCCCTCTCCTCAGCAAGATAGCCGACGTTGCAGCTTACTGCATCAAGAGGTTTGCCCTTCCAGAGCACTTCACCGCTGTCATGGGCGAGCATTCCGAGCATCATTCTGATTGATGTTGTCTTGCCGGCACCGTTGGTTCCAAGCAGAGCATATACCCCTGGTTCTTTCATTTCAAAACTGAGGTTGTCAACGACTGTCTTTTCTCCGTATTTTTTAGACAGATTCTTTACTTCAAGTGACATTTTTCTTCCTCCTACACATAAATAATTTTATTATGACAGCACTTTAATGCACTATCAGGTAAATACTATTATAGCATATAAATTTACACATATCAACAAAATCGCACAAAAAAATGCCGCAGTAAAATAACTGCGGCACTATTGTTTAAACTACTGAAAACTGATGTTTTTTATAATTGAACTGATCTTTCTGTTCTGTTCCATCATGTCGTCAAGTCTTTTCTGAATCTGAACGTACTTAAACTGCTCTTCATTAA
>CAMCOJ010000194.1 GCA_945876405.1 uncultured Ruminococcus sp. | reverse complement strand
AGATTTCTGCCTGTCTCGTGGGCTCGGAGATGTGTATAAGAGACAGACGCTGCATTTGATACTTCCTTTATCAATGAATGTGCTTCAAGAAACAATATTGATTTCGACTATAAATATATTGATACCCTGTCTCTTTGTCGTGCAGTACTGACCGATCTTAACAAGCATAAGCTCGATACAGTGGCAAAACATCTTAAACTTGGAAAATTTGAACATCATAGAGCCACTGATGATGCAAGAATGCTTGCAAAAATTTATATAAAGATTATTGAAAATATCAGGACTGAAAAAAATATTAATATTCTTTCAGATCTCAATACCAACATTGAGGATATAGAGGTAAAAAAACTTAAATCATATCATCAGATTGTTCTTGCCAAAAATCAGCTCGGATTAAAAAATCTTTACAAACTGGTTTCATATGGACATCTTGATTATTTCTACAAAAAACCGATTATGCCGAAGTCAGTTCTTCAGAGACACAGGGAGGGACTTATTTTCGGAAGTGCCTGTGAAGCCGGTGAACTGTTTCAGGCGATAGTCGAAAATCAGCCGCACAGCAGGATTGTTGAACTGGCAAAGTTTTATGACTACCTGGAAATACAGCCTCATGCCAATAATGCCTTCATGTTAAAGAATGGCACTGCCAGGGACGAAGAAGAACTCAAGGAGTACAATAAGAAAATTGTTGCACTTGGTGAAGAACTTGGAATTCCGGTAGTTGCGACCTGTGACGTTCATTTCATAGACAAGGACGATGCTATATTCAGAAAAATCCTTCAGACCGGAAACGGATTTAAGGACAATGACCAGCCGCCGCTCTATCTCCGTACAACCGATGAAATGCTGAGGGAATTTGATTATCTTGGCGAAGAGAAGGCATATGAGGTTGTTGTAAAAAATACCAATCTCATTGCTGATATGATAGAAGAGGTAAGACCTATTCCAAAGGGAACATATACACCAACCATTGACGGTGCTGAGGAAGATCTTGTTAGAATAACTCATGAAAAGGCACATGAAATATACGGTGATCCTCTTCCGGAAATAGTAGAAAAGCGACTTGACCGTGAACTGTCTTCAATCATAAAACACGGATTTGCCGTTCTTTATATTATCGCCCAGAAGCTTGTATGGAATTCTGTGGAACACGGTTATCAGGTTGGTTCACGAGGCTCGGTTGGTTCATCATTTGTTGCCTCCATGGCCGGAATCTCTGAGGTTAATCCGTTATGTCCGCACTATATCTGTCCTAAGTGCAAATACAGCGAATTTGACACAACGGGAACATATGGTTCAGGATTTGATCTGCCGCAGAAAAACTGTCCGAAATGTGATACAGACATGCTCAGGGAGGGACATGATATTCCGTTTGAAACCTTCCTTGGATTTGACGGAGACAAGGCTCCTGATATTGACCTTAACTTCTCAGGTGAGTATCAGTCATCTGCTCACAGATACACAGAGCAGCTCTTTGGCAGAGACAATGTATTTAAAGCGGGAACCATTTCCACCGTTGCTGAAAAAACGGCTTTCGGTTATGCGAAGGGTTACTGCTCGGATATGAACCTTGAAGTAAATACAGCTGAAATACTGAGACTTGCGAAGGGATGTACCGGTGTCAAGAAAACTACCGGTCAGCACCCTGGAGGAATGGTTGTTGTTCCTAACGACTATGAGGTTTATGACTTTACTCCTGTTCAGCATCCTGCGGATTCTACGGACAGTGATGTTATCACAACGCACTTCGATTTCCATTCACTTCATGATACTATCCTTAAACTGGACGAACTCGGGCATGTCGTACCTACACTTTACAAACATCTTGAAGATATGACAGGCATTCTTATAAAGGATGTTCCGACTTCTGATCAGGATGTTATCAGGATGATAACCGATGCTTCAGTGCTTGGAGTAAATGGTGAAGATATTTTCTGTCCGACGGGAAGTCTTGGTATTCCTGAAATGGGTACCGGATTTACAATTCAGATGCTTATGGACTCCAAACCGAC
Source organism: uncultured Ruminococcus sp. (assembly GCA_945876405.1). Taxonomy (GTDB): domain Bacteria; phylum Bacillota; class Clostridia; order Oscillospirales; family Ruminococcaceae; genus HUN007. The sequence continues at coordinate 3,032 of CAMCOJ010000194.1, read as the reverse complement.
AAAGTTCAGCGACTTCCTTCAGGTATCAGGACTTTCACACGGTACTGACGTTTGGCTTGGAAATGCGAAAGATCTTATTGATCAGAAAATCTGTACTATTTCAGATGTTATTGGTACCCGTGACAGTATTATGACATATCTGCTTTATAAGGGTGTTGAGCCTAAGCAGGCGTTCCAGATAATGGAGGATACACGAAAGGGAAAGGCCCCTAAGACATTTACTCCGGAAAGAATACAGATGCTTAAGGATCATAATGTTCCTGACTGGTATATTGACAGCTGTCTTAAGATTAAATACATGTTTCCGAAGGCTCATGCAGCGGCATATGTTATTGCAGCGATTAAGCTTGCGTGGTTCAAGCTTCACATGCCACTTGAGTTTTATGCAACTTATTTTACCGTACGAGGAACTGACTTTGATGCTACAACGGCGGTTCTTGGACGGGAAGCTGTTCATGATAAGATTGTTGCTCTCAGGGAGATGGGTAATGAACGTTCGGCTAAGGAAACAGCTACACTGGATACACTTTATATCATTAACGAAATGCTCGTCAGGGGATTCGAATTTCTTCCGCTTGATCTTTATAAATCACATGCGAACAAATTTCTGATTGAGGATGGGAAAATCAGAATACCGTTCAGTTCAATTCCAGGTATAGGCGAAGCGGCTGCGAATAATCTTTATAAGGCTGCACAGGAGAGGAATTTTATTTCTATTGAAGAATTTCAGATTAATAGTGGTGCCAGTAAGTCGGTTATTGAGTTGTTTGAGAAGATGGGGACTTTTGGGGATTTGCCTAAATCGAGTCAGATGACGTTGTTTTAATGTTTCTCATATACAAAAAGCAGATGTTCGGGATGGAACATCTGCTTTTTCAGCATTTTTTGATTATGTTGTTGGTTATGCAGAAGGCGAGGTCGAAGGAGTGTTCTTCTCCGCCGTCGATTAGTATACGGCATATTGGGGCTTTTATTTCTTCTATTACTCCGGTTCCGTATGTACTGTGTTCGATTCGCATTCCTTTTTTGTACTGGGACATAAGTTTTCTGATGTCTTCGTTTTTTTCTTTTACTTTCGGCTTGAGGTTTGCATTGATATAAAATGTTTTTTTGTTTTCAGCATTTTTTTCTGTTGATATTGGCTTTGGCTTTTCAGGTTTTCCGAGGCCAAGCAGCTGCCTGGTGAAGATGGCTCTTTCGCATTTTTCTCCGTATGCAGCTTCATAGTCGAATATCTCAAGTTTTTTCTTTGCTCTGGTAACGCCAACGTAGAAAAGTCTTCTTTCTTCTTCAAGTTCATTTCTCATGGATTCCGGAATATCGGATTCATGCTCTTCGTCAACTGTCACAGACGGGAATATTCCGTCACGGACATCTATCATAAGGACGTTGTCATATTCGAGACCTTTGCTTGAGTGAATGGTTGAAAGAATTATTTTGCTTTCAGGATTCGAAGAACCGCTGTTGACTATGGTTTTTAGTTCGGCCATTCTCTGAAGAAAAAGAGGAAGTTCAGGATTCTGATTTGCAAGTGCGAGAAGAGTTTTGATTTTTGAGTCATCGAGTCCGCGGCTTTTCATGTACTTTCCGTATTCCATTTTGTTTATTATAAATGTAATTGCGGAGTAGCTGTTAAGCCTCCTGAGATGATTAAAATTCTTTTCAGCTTCAAGAATTTTTTTTACCTGCCATTTTTCAAATTCTCTGTATTGTTCAAGTGTTCTGAAAAATGATATATTTGAATTTCTGTGCTGTGCAAGTGAACGCATAACAGCTTCTTTTTTTATTTTTATACCCACCTTGTAGTAGAATTCAGCGAACAGGGAGGCGTCATGAGGTGTAAAGGCGAAGAGCAGTATATTGAGAATATCCATAACAGTATTTACTGAAAAAAACACACCGTCATTTTCCTTTAATCTGTAGGAAATACCGTTTTTTTCAAAGAGATCAATAACCGGAAGTACGGAGTCATTGTTACGGTACAGAACAGCCAGTTCCTCGTTATTGTCTTCTGCCATTTTCAGAATATAGTTGTACTGATATTTGCAGTCCTTTAGTACAATATTTTTTACAGGGATGTCAACAGTACAATCCGTGCACATATTCTTGTCAAAACGGCATTTGTTCCGCTTGATAAATGAATTTGCTTTTGCAACAATATCCCTGGTTGAACGGTAATTTTTCTCCATCAGGAGTACCTTGCCTTCAGGGTACACTTTCTGAAATTCGAGGAGCGCCTGAGGGTATGCCGCACGAAATCCGTATATACTCTGGTCTTCGTCTCCCACCATGAAAATATTTTTTCGGGAGTTTGCCAGAAGTCTTATTATCATATGCTGTATTTTAGATGTATCCTGTGCCTCATCGATGCTGATATACCTGAAACGATTCTGAAAATATGAGAGTATATCAGGATTTTTCAGAAGTATTTTTAGTGCGAATTCGAGCTGGTCATCGTAGTCCATTATTCTGTTTTCATTTTTATAGTCTCTGTATCTTGTGAACAGTTCGTAAAAATCAATTTCACCGACTTTGATTTTTTTAATTTCATCTGCCGGAAGCATCATATTTTTGCAGTAAACAAGATTTGTTTTTATTTCTTTTATGGTACTTTCTGAAGGGTACTCATGACTTATATCCAGATAGATCGCGCGGATTATCTTTGTAATCTTAGCCTCATCAACCAGTGTGAAAGCAGATGTATTCTTTACACGTTCATAGAACATTATAATCTTTGCGCAGAATCCGTTTATAGTGCGAAATTCGGGCATACCGGGCACATCTTCGCCGAATTTGTCTGTGAATCGTTTTTTCATATCGGCAGCCGCAGAGACGTTGTAGGTCATAGTAAGAATATTTTCCGGTCTGATACCTTTGCAAAACAGCATGTATCCGAGCCTTGCAACAATTACTGTTGTTTTACCGCTTCCCGGGACAGCAAGCAGAAGAGTCTGTCCGTTTACCCTTGTGACAGCAGATTCCTGCTGCTGTCTCTTATACACATCTCCGAGCCCACGAGACAGGCAGAAATC
>CAMCOJ010000193.1 GCA_945876405.1 uncultured Ruminococcus sp. | reverse complement strand
GAGATTTCTGCCTGTCTCGTGGGCTCGGAGATGTGTATAAGAGACAGGATACTGTGTTACAAATTCAGCAGAGTACTTTGAAGCATACGGATTTTTGATATTGAACTGTGATGCACCTACGCTGTCAAAGGTTTTTTCTTCAAGACCTGTGCTGTCAAATGAAACATAGCTGGCAAAGATATTGGAGTCATTTGTAAGTTTCGGATAACTTTCAAGTGCTTTTGTCAGATCAAATGTTGCCGAGAAATTTTTGCTTATTTTGTAAAGCGGAATGTTCTGGTCGATGGCAACAGGGAGGTTGTCTATCTCCTGTATTGAAGGATCATCTGAAGACACCGAGATAACAGAAGTGCTGAGTGAAAGTCTGTCAGTTATAAATTTCTGATTGAAGTATTCAGGAACTTCTGAGAGACGGTATGTGATATCAAGGTTCTTGACCATGGATATGTTGACCATTACTGAAAGTTCCTTCTTGTTTATGCGAAACTGATCTTTTGAAAAGTAAGGCTTTATAAGATTGTTAATATTATCACCCTCTTCATTTGTGAAGGTGAGATTACTTAGCGATACAGTTACAGGTATGGACTTTCTTGTGTCATAGGCTACATTCTGGGGAATTTCCAGTGTGCATCCGCTTATCATATTTACATACGGTTCAGGACCGGTAACTGAAATCTGGTCACATGTGAGACTCTTGAGTTTGTATCCCTCTGCTGCAGTAATACCCGGTGCTTTTACAGAAACATCAAGTGTTCTTGTTATCTCCTTGTAAAAGTATACCTTTACCTTTTTAACGTCTGTCAGACGGTAATCACAGTCGATATCGTTGTCTTCTGATTTGTATAGCTGGATTCTTGCAGAAACAGGCTGTTCACCGTTGTAGTTGTCCGCGCTTACCTTGGCATAGAACATATTTTTGTCAAGATCGCCCAGCTTTGTTCTGTTAGCTACGACGAGAATATCAATGTCAGATACATCTGCGTCATATATACGGTATCCTTCTGCTTCAGCCGGAGTTCCGGATATGCTTGCTTCATAGTCTATCTGCACTCCGCTTATAATTTCTCTGGCATCAGGATATTCACGGTTTACTATGTAGCTCCACAGCATAACTGCAAAAAGAACTGAAAATATGAGCATAACCGAATCTTTTTCAGAGGCCTTCTGCAGAAACCTTTTTGTTTTTTTAAGTATCTGTTTCACTGCTTGTCCCTCCTGAATATCTGAAGGAATCCTTTTTTCCTGTTCTGATTTTCTTCTGATTTGTCATTTATCATAAGGTCATTCAGGAAAACTCCGAGAGACTTTGGAGTGAAGTTCCTGAATATTTTTCCGTCAACTGCAACGGATATAGTTCCGGTTTCTTCAGAAACAACAACAATAACTGCATCTGAGTTCTCACTCATTCCTATTGCTGCTCTGTGTCGTGTGCCGAGTCTTTTGTTAATAAGTTCCTCGCGTTCCGGTTTAGGAAGATAGCAGGCTGCTGCATGTATCATACCGTCACGCATTATAACAGCTCCGTCATGGAGAGGCGTTTTCGGATAGAAAATGGTTCCGAAAAGTTCCTTGCTTGGTTTACTGTCTACTATGGTACCTGAGTATATTTCGTTACCAAGTCGTGTTTTTCTTTCAAGTACAAAAAGTGCTCCTGTTTTTGTTGCGGAGAGTTCTTCACATGATTCACAGATTACGTCAATTGCATTTGCCCACTTTGTGACATAATCTTCTGTATGTTCAGAAAGAAAAGAAAACTTTGATACACTTGTACGTCCTACTCTTTCAAGCGTACGCCGCATCTCAGGCTGAAACATAATCAGAATCGCTATAAATCCGTTGTTAAGTATAACCGTAAGAAGAAATTCCATTGTCTTCAGTTTGAACACAGCACAGGTGAAATAGGCAATAAGCAGAAAGACTATTCCTTTTGCAAGCTGTCCTGCACGGGTTTCCCGGATTATTTTAATCAGTTTGAAGATTATAAATGATAAAAGGGCTATATCTATTACATCAACAGGTTTAAGTGTTTTTAATACATTCCATACGGAGCCGAGAGTTCCACTCAGATGCAATGGCTTCACTTCCTTATTTTTGTTATGTATCGGGCATAAGCCCGAATAGTGTAAAAAATATACATACTATTATTTTATCATAATTTTATATTTTTTCAATAGGGTATTTGATTTTTTTAATTTCCTGACATAATTTTTTCACATCTGCTTCACTGTTGAAAACTGACGGGGCAAATCTGACTGTTCCTGTTTCAGTGCCAAGAGTACGGTGCGCCATTGCTGAACAGTGAAATCCTGCTCTGAGGCAGAACCCGCGGCTGCTTAGTATTTCGGCCGTTTTATCTGACGGAATATCAGCTATGTTAAATGAAACAATAGGGACGCATGCAGAGTGAACCGGTCTGTAAAGTATTATGTTTGTGTATTTTTCCGTTTCCGACAGAAAAATATCAACAAGTCTGTCCTCGTACTGTTTAATTTTTTCAGTGGTCATTTTTGATATAAACCCAATGCCTGCTTCAAGTGATGCTATACCGCAGGTATTGAGTGTGCCGCTTTCAAGGGAGTCAGGCATGTATTCGGGCTGAACAGGCTCAAGAGAACCGCTGCCTGTTCCGCCCTGCATAAGCGGGTGAATGCTGAACTTTCCGTCAGTAACAAGCAGACCTGTTCCTGTTATTCCGTAAAGCCCCTTGTGTCCGCTTGTGCAGAGAATGTTTATACCGTAATCCTTAAGGTTAAGCGGTATCACTCCGCAGGCCTGTGCTCCGTCGGCGATGAGACAGATATTTTTGCTGATGCATATTCCGGAGATGAGCTTCAGGGGAAGAATCTGTCCGGTTACATTGCTGGCAGCTGTGCATACTACAGCCTTTGTCCTGCTGTTTATGGAATTTCTGAAGGATTCAGCTGTTTTTTCATCATCCTCATATACTTTGGCAACAGAAAAACTTATCAGTCCCCGCTGCTGAAGTTCAGTCAGCGGACGTATTACAGAGTTGTGCTCAAGGCTGCTTGTGACCACATGATCACCGGGACGAAGTACGCCCTTTATTGCCGTATTGAGTGCATGTGTGCAGCTTGAGCAGAATATGACATTTTCTGTATCGGCTCCGAAAAATTCGGCTGCAGCACGCCGTGTACGGAAAACCATCTCTGAAGTCCGTGCAGCCAGAATATGTCCGCCTCTTCCTGAACTTCCGCCATAGTTATTCATGGCATAAATAACGGAATTACGTACTTCAGGAGGTTTCGGAAATGTGGTTGCGGCGTTGTCGAAGTTAATCAGATTTGTGTTCATATCGCATTCCTCCGGCTCCTGAAATATAGTTTATTCCGTTTTCCCTTAACAGAGTCTGAGCTTTTTCAAAGTCATTTCTGATTTCTGCAGTATAAACACAACCTAAGTTTCTGACAGTGCTTTTTCCGGTTTTATTTGGAATATTATTTTCCGAAAGCAGTGCTGATGCCTTCATTGCAGCGGTATGACTGCGAAAATAAAGTGTCATAATTATCACCTCTCCATATTTCAGTATATGCCCGGAGATGTGAGCTGTGACGAATTTGATTGAAAAAAGTCATACCGGATTTAAAGAGCGACAGGGTTAATCTTTTGAAATGAGGCATACGGCATGAGCGGATATGCCGAGTTTTTCACCGGTAAATCCAAGATGTTCCTCCGTGGTAGCCTTTACATTGACAGCGTCAGGGCTGCATCCGGCTGCTTTGGCAATGTTTTTTCTCATTGTTTCGATATATGGTGCAAGTTTAGGAGCCTGGGCGATAACTGTGGAGTCGATGTTTTCAATTCTGTAACCCTGATTTTTTATGAGTGCCGAAACTTCAGAAAGCAGTTTCATACTGTCTGCTCCCTTGTATCTTTCGTCTGTATCAGGAAAATGCTTTCCGATATCCCCGAGTGCTGCTGCTCCGAGAAGAGCGTCCATTACTGCGTGAAGCAGAACGTCAGCGTCCGAATGTCCGAGAAGACCTTTTTCGTGAGGAATATTTACTCCTCCGAGTATAAGATCCCGGTTTTCAACGAGTTTATGCACGTCGTATCCGTGTCCTGTTCTGAACATACTTTTTCCTCCTTATGAATTGAGAATAGCCTCTGCAATGGCTATGTCTTCAGGTGTTGTTATCTTTATGTTTTTATAGTCGCCTGTGGTCATGCATACTTTCACGCCGATTGCTTCAGCAAGCTGACAGTCATCTGTAAAATCAAGATGATTTCTTGACGCGAACTCCACAGCACGAAGATATACTGAGCGTTTGAATACCTGGGGTGTCTGTGTTATGTACAGCGATGAGCGCGGCGGGGTATCAGTGATAAGACCGTCTGATACGGTTTTTATTGTATCCTTTACCGGCACACCGATTACGGCACCACTGAAAATTCTTGCGTCAGCAATTGTTCTTTCTATATTTTCAGGTGTAACAAGAGGTCGGGCACCGTCGTGTACGGCTATCATTTTTGTATCATCTGATATTTTTCTGACACCGTTAAGTACGCTTTCCTGACGTGTGTTTCCGCCGGGAACAACACATGAAAGCTTTGTGATCCTGTATTGTTCTGCAAGCTGCTGCATTGTTTCAATATCTTCCGTACGGGTTACAACGATTATTTCGGCAACACTTTCGCATTTTTCAAATGCCATCATTGAACGTGCTGCAACCGGAATTCCGCAAACAAGGGCAAGCTGTTTATTCTGTCCCTGCATTCTTGTTGAACTTCCTGCTGATACTATAATAACTGATGTATCCATTGAAATCAGTTCCTTCCTGTGAAAAAATAATGATTACGTACATTATACCATAAACCTTTCTTAAAATGAAGTACTGTTAAAAAAAGTGTGAAAAAAAGAAAAAAATTTTGCTTTGCTATGGACTTATCGGAAGAAATATAGTATAATAAACAGGTATATGAATAAAAATCAAACGAAGGAGTTTTTTTATAATGTCTATTAAAAAATCTTTTTATAAGAAAATACTTGCTGCTGCAACGGCACTTACTATGATATTTGCAGCAACAGGAT
>CAMCOJ010000192.1 GCA_945876405.1 uncultured Ruminococcus sp. | reverse complement strand
CGTGCATATCGGCACCGGTGAACGAAAAAATATTTTTTTCGTTCACTATAAATATTATCTGTTTTTTTCAGCATTGATTCTGTCAGCCAGATCGTTAAGATAAATCCATCTTTCAGTCTTGTTTTCAAGTTCTTCTTCAAGTTTAGCTTTTTTGTCCATAAGTTCCTGGAGTTTTACATAATCACTTGTCTGCAAAGCCATTTTCCTTTCACATTCAGCTATCTGATTTTCCAGATTTTCTATATCTGCATCTATTGTTTCATACTCTCTCTGTTCTTTGAACGAAAACTTCAGAGCATGCTGTTTTTTGGCATTTTCTGACTGCGAGTTTGCTGTACGAACCGTTTCTTTTTCGGTTTTCTTCTTTTCAGCAGCTTTTTCTGCATAGTCGCTGTAATTACCTGTGTAGCATGAAACATGTCCGTTGTCCTCAACTTCAAATATTGACTCTGCCGTTTTATCAAGATAATATCTGTCATGTGAAACAGATATAACAGCTCCCGGAAATTCTTCAATATAGTCTTCAAGAATTCTAAGTGTTTCTATATCAAGATCATTTGTAGGCTCATCAAGAAGCAGAACATTCGGTGCCTCCATAAGAATGCTGAGAAGATAAAGTCTGCGTTTTTCACCACCGCTCAGTCTGCCAATCATACTCTGCTGGAGATCCGGGTAAAACAGAAAACGTTCAAGCATCTGAGAAGCAGAAAAAGTTCCTTCAGATGTTTTTACAGAATCTGATATATCATGAATAAAGTCAAAAACTTTTTTATCCGGGTCAAGTTCAGATGATGTCTGGGTAAAATATCCTGTTTTAACCGTTTCACCGGTTTCAACTTCTCCGCTGTCCGGTTTTATCCTTCCGGCAATCATATTAAGAAGAGTTGATTTTCCGGCACCGTTATGGCCAATTATTCCTATACGGTCATTTCTGAGGACATTATATGAAAAATCGTCAATTACCTTACGTGAACCATAACTCTTTGATACATTTTTCAGCTCAATAGTTTTCTTTCCGAGTCTGCTTGAAAGAGCGGAAATCTTTACCGTATCGTCGTATTCAGGTGCACTCTGTTCCTTAAGGGCATGGTAACGTTCTATCCTGTCCTTACTCTTTGTTCCTCTCGCCCTGGCAGCTCGCATTATCCATTGATATTCACGCCTGAGAACTGACTGACGCTTTCTCTCGCTTGCTTCCGCCATCTCTTCTCTCTGCGACTTAAGTTCCAGATACTTTGAAAAGTTCGCTTCATATGTATAAAGCTTTCCTCTTGATAGTTCCGTAATCCTTGTAACCACCCTTTCAAGAAAATATCTGTCATGGGTTATCATCACAATACCGCCTGAAAACTTATTAAGCCGGTTTTCAAGCCAGGTTACCATCTCGCTGTCAAGATGGTTTGTCGGCTCGTCAAGAACAAGCACATCAGCCGGATGAATAAGAGCGGACGCAAGTGCTACTCTCTTGCGCTGTCCGCCTGAAAGTGTACTTATCTTTGCTGAAAAATCCGTAATTCCGAGTTTATTCAGCATCGATCTGGCTTCATAGTCACGGATCTCACGGTATTCTGAAGGCATATCTGCAAGCACCTGTTCAATAACGGTAAATTCCCCGTTCATTTCAGGATCCTGTGGCAGATATGAAATCTGAAGATTAGGTTTTGAGGAAATGTTCCCGCTGTCAGGATGGACTGTTCCGGCAAGAATTTTCAGAAGTGTACTCTTACCTGTTCCGTTTATCCCGATAATTCCTATCCTGTCTCCTTCGTTCAGATAAACTGAAACTCCGTCAAGCAACTGTTTCATGCCGTAATTTTTCGATATGTTTTCTGCTGATAATAACATCAATGATTCTCCGTTTTTCTTGATTTCTGGGTTTTTATAACTTTAAGTCTTGAAAACTCTTCTCTTTCTTTTTCTTCAAGACTGTCGCTTATATACTTTGAAATATTCATAAATTTCGGAATAAGAATATTTTTAAGAGCATTGGCCCTCTTCTGTGTTTTCTTTATTGCAACTGCAAGTCTGTAAATTCCGTTTTCCACCTCGGCAAGCTTTGCTGTCATTTCCTTAACTCTGGCAAACAGAATATATGCCTCATCAATACTTGAATCCGTATCATAAAATCCAAACGGTGCAACCGGAACTGACGGATTTATCGTAACTGCAGGAATATCAACACCCATAACACTCCTGTAACCAACCGAAAGGGAAGTTTCGACCGGAACAGCCCTGGCAAATATTTCTACTACACCAAGCTGAACATTTGCTTCCTGAAGAGCACGATATGCATCTTCGTACGTTTTTTCTATACTTAGTCTGATTTCATTTGCTGAATCAACAAGCTGCATCAGTTCTCTTATCAGAATGTTTCTTTTTCTGTCCATGAGCTCATATCCGAGTCTGGACAGTGCAAGATCCTTGCGTGCTTTTATAAGGTTTCCTTTGGTAGGAAAAATCTGTTCTGTCACTCAATCATCTCCTTAATCAAGAAATCTCTGTGCAGCATCTTCCACATATTTTTCGTCAAGTAATTTCTCATCAACACGGTCAAGCTCTGATTTTGGAAGAAGAGACAACAGTGCCCAGCCAAGGTCAAGAGTCTGTTCAATGGTTCTGTTTTCATCAAATCCCTGATTAATAAAATGCTTCTCAAACTGTACACCAAATGCCATGTACTGCCTGTCAGTATCCGAAAGCTCCTCCTCACCAATAACCGCAGCGAGCGAACGTGCTTCCTGTACTTTTGCATAGCAGGCGAAAAGCTGATTTGCAACAGCACTATGGTCAGAACGTGTGTACCCTTCTCCTATGCCATCCTTCATAAGTCGGGAAAGTGACGGAAGAACAGAGATGGCTGGATAGATACCGGTCTGATCAAGATTTCTGTCAAGAACTATCTGTCCCTCTGTTATATAACCGGTAAGATCAGGAACCGGATGAGTGATATCGTCATTCGGCATAGTGAGAATAGGAATCTGTGTAACACTTCCTGTTGAACCGTTTACTATACCGGCTCTCTCGTAAAGTGAGGCAAGGTCTGAATAAAGATATCCCGGATATCCCTTTCTTCCCGGTATCTCTCCCTTTGATGAACTGAACTCACGAAGTGCTTCAGCATATGAAGTCATATCTGTAAGAATAACAAGTATATGCATATTCTTTTCGTATGCAAGGTACTCTGCAGCTGTAAGGGCACATCTCGGAGTGAGAATTCTCTCAATTATCGGGTCATTTGCCAGATTCATAAACATTACAACGTTCTGAAGAACTCCGCTTTCCTCAAAACTTTTTTTAAAATAGTCAGCAACATCATTTTTTACACCCATTGCTCCGAAAACAACGGCAAATTCCTGACCGCTTTCATCTGCAATCTGAGCCTGTCTTACAATCTGAACAGCAAGTTTATTATGGGAAAGACCGGAACCAGAAAAGATAGGAAGTTTCTGTCCTCTGATAAGTGTCATAAGACAGTCGATAGATGAAATACCGGTTCTGATGTAGTTTCGCGGATAAGTTCTTGAAACAGGATTGAGCGGTTTACCGTTAATATCCGCATATTTTTCCGGATAAATATACCCGAGATTGTCAATCGGTTTGCCTGCCCCGTTGAATATACGACCGAGTATGTCCTTCGACAGTGCAATCTCAAGCGGCTTGCCTGCAAATGATGTTCTTGTGTTAGTGAGAGACAAGCCTTTTGTTCCTTCAAAAACCTGAAGAATTACTTTGTCGCCGTCCATCTGAACAACTCGACCAATACGTTCAGTACCGTCATCAAGTTTTATTGACGCAACTTCCTCAAACCCAACACCTTTAACATTTTCAAGTGCAATAAGCGGACCAGTAACCTGATTAAGTCCTATATACTGTATACTCATTCAGCAGCCCTCCATTCGTCATCTTCCTTCAGATTATCAAGAACTTCAGTTATTTCTCTGATATAGTTATCGAAAAGCTCCGGTTTATCGTTTGGAATATCGTATTTCATTTTTATTACTTTTTCCATTATTCCTGATTTTACAATAAGGCTTACAGGCTTTCCTTCAGATATAATCCTCTTTGATTCAGAATAAAGATGAAGAATAGTTTTCATCATCAGAAGCTGCTTGGTAAGCGGAACAAAGGTGTCGTCTTTGTGATAGGCATTCTGCTGAAGAAATCCGACACGAACAACACGTGCAATTTCGATAACAAGCTTCTGATCATCAGGAAGAACATCGGAACCGATTAACTTCACTATTTCCATGAGCTTGTTCTCTTCCACAAGAATATTGGAAATCTCCTGACGGCATTCCATAAAGTCCTCACCGGCATTTTTTCTGTAAAAATCAGAAAGATCGCCTACGTATTCACTGTAACTTGTTGTCCAGTTTATAGCAGGATAATGTCTTGCATATGCAAGAGATTTGTCAAGAGTCCAGAAACAGCGTACAAATCTTTTAGTATTCTGGGTAACAGGTTCGGAGAAGTCGGAGCCCTGCGGTGAAACAGCTCCGATTACCGTCACTGAACCTTCCCTGCCGGAAAGCGTTTCCATATATCCGGCACGTTCGTAGAACTCAGAAAGTCGTGAAGGAAGATATGCCGGAAACCCTTCTTCAGCCGGCATTTCTTCAAGACGACCGGATATCTCTCTCAGTGCTTCCGCCCATCTGGATGTTGAGTCAGCCATAATTGCAATATGATAACCCATATCACGATAATATTCTGCAAGTGTAATGCCTGTATAAATTGAAGCTTCTCTGGCTGCAACAGGCATATTTGACGTATTTGCAATAAGAACTGTTCTGTCTGTAAGCGGTCTGTTTGTTTTCGGGTCAATCAGTTCCGAGAATTCCTCAAGAACCTGAGTCATCTCATTTCCTCGTTCTCCGCAGCCGATGTACACGATTATATCAGCATCACACCACTTTGCAAGCTGATGCTGTGTCATAGTTTTACCCGTTCCGAAACCGCCAGGAATAGCCGCGGTACCACCCTTGGCAATCGGAAGAATAGTATCTATTACTCTCTGTCCGGTTATAAGTGGTTTTGAAATTAGTTTTCTC
>CAMCOJ010000191.1 GCA_945876405.1 uncultured Ruminococcus sp. | reverse complement strand
TCCGCCAAGTCCGCCGATAAAATTGTATGAAGGAATATTCACACCTGCTGTATGAAGAGCAGAATTTACGTTTGAAAATACAGTACCTTCATTTCCGAATGAAATATCCTTCTCAAGAATAGATACTGCTTTTGCATTTTTTACCGCACCGGCAATCTCTTCAGCCGGAAAAGGTCTCATATATCTGATTCTCAGCACACCTGCCCTGATTCCTTTATCCCTCAGCTTGTCGGCTGTTTCACGGCAAAGTCCGGCCACGGTTCCAAGAGTAATGATTATGTAATCAGCATCTTCCGTACGATATGAATCAATAAGTCCGCTGTACTTTCTTCCGAAAACCCGCTCAAATTTTTCCTCGGTTTCTTTTATAACTGAAACCGCATTAAGCATTCCGCGGTGTTCCTTATACTTAAAAATATAGTTGTGCTCCGGTCCTGCAGAAAAGGCCATATTTTTCGGATTATCAGGATCAGGCTTATTTTCCGTTTTATACGGTTCGAGAAATCTGTCAGCATCTGATGATTCCGGAATATCAACCTCTTCATATGTATGAGTCAGAATAAATCCGTCCAGATTAACCATAAAAGGAGAAGATACATCTTTGTGTTCAGCTATTCTGAAACTCATCAGTGCGAGGTCAAGACTTTCCTGTGCGTTTTCCGCATATGCCTGAATCCAGCCGCTGTCAAGTTGGGAAAGGCTGTCGCGCTGGTCTCCGTAGATATTCCACGGAAGTGCTGTGGAGCGGTTCGCATTCATCATAACAATCGGAAATCTTCCGCCGGAGGCATAGTAAAGACATTCTGCCATGTACAGCAGTCCCTGGGATGAAGTAGCTGTAAACGCACGGACACCCGCCGCACTTGCACCCATTGCACATGAAAGTGCCGAATGCTCTGACTCAACATGAATAAATTCAGATTTCAGGCTTCCCTCTTCCACCATCTCGGAAAGTCTCTCAACAACGATTGTCTGCGGAGTAATCGGATATGCTGAGATAACGTCCGGTTTAGCCAGACGAACTCCTTCTGCAAATGCTTCATCTCCTGATAAAAATCTCTTCGCCATTATTTTTCCGCCTCCATTCTGACAGCATTAAGTTTACATATCTTAGAACAAATTCCGCATCCCTTGCAGAAATCGTAGTCGACCACAGCCTTCTTTTCTTCGATGCTTATCACACCATCCGGACAGTACAGATAACACTGCATACAGCCAATACATTTTTCTGTATCTATAACCGGTCTTATGCTTCTCCATCCACTGTTTTTCGTAACAAGATATCCGGCCTCAAAAGATGTGTCCTCCGGTACATCATCAAATCCGAATACTTTTTTCTCCCTCAGATACGGTTTCATTTTAATGCCTCCTCATATGCCGCAAGAACAGCCTGTTTGTTTTTTTCACGTATTTTTTCAGGCATATAGCCATCAATTGCCGAGCTGATGTCTTCAGCAGAAACAATTCCGGAAACAGCTGAAAAAACTCCGAGCATCACTGTATTGACTGTCGGCAGTCTGAATTTTTCTGCAATTCCGTCAGCATCAACTGACAGACTGGATTTTCCGTATTCTGATTTTGAATTAATAATTACTCTGCCATCATCTTTAAGTAGATTTTTCAGTGATTCATTATAGAGAGTATCATCAAGTATAATTATATAATCAGCCTTTTCAGTTTCACTCCTGTCTGAAACAACTCTGCTGTCGAGCTTGGTAAATGCACGTACCGGCGCACCCCTTCGTTCCGGTCCGAAGGATGGAAACGCAAGTGCATAGTTGTTTTCATCCTTTGAAGAGAATGCAGCCCCAAGCAGCTTTGCGGCAGTAAATGCTCCCTGACCACCTCTGCCAAGCCATAATATTTCTTTCATATCGTACCTCCGTAAAATGACCTTTTCATCCCATGTAATCAGACAGTGAACGAAAAGGTCATTAGATCGTTTATTTTATCAGATATTATAGTCGAGCTTTCTCTCGTCAATTATTCTTCTTGACTTATGTTCTGAACGTGTGTCAAGTCCGCCGTCAGGGTGAACAACCACATTTGCAGGTTTAACGCCGATTCTTGCCTTAAGAGCATCGGAAACTCTCTGAGCAACTTCTTCATCAGAAGCCTTGTTGTCTGCGTTCTTTTCTATTTCAACTGCGTACTTGCATGTGAAGTCCTTTTCAAATACACGGATGAGATATTCACCTGTTATGCCGTCAAGGTTACGGATAACTGCTTCGATATCACTCGGGAATACATTAACAGCTGAAACGATGAACATGTCGTCCTTTCTGCCATTGATGTAAATTCTGCCGTGTGTTCTGCCGCACTTGCACGGAGTCTGGTCAATGCGTCCGATATCGCCTGTTCTGAAACGAATAAGTTGTCTTGCATGCTTGCGGAGTGTTGTGAATACAAGTTCACCGACCTCACCAGGAGGGAGAATCTCACCTGTATGAATATCCACTGTTTCAACAAGAATGTGGTTTTCTGCAATGTGAAGTCCGTCGTGATATTCACAGTGTGCGGCACATGCACCGAATATATCTGAAAGTCCGTAGAAGTCATAAACTTCCGCACCCCAGAGATCTTCAATAGCCTTTCTTGTTGCTTCAATTGAACCTCCAAGTTCGCCTGCAACAATAATTTTTCTGATTGAAAGATCCTTCTTAGGATCGATACCAGCCTTCTTAGCCTTTTCACCAAGCTGCCATGCATATGAAGGGCTTGTCCATATTATAGTCGGCTGATATGTTTTTAGTATAAAGAGAAGTCTTTCGCTCGGAAGTGTGCCGCCCCAGATACATAACGCACCAAGATTCTGTGCACCGATTACGTCAGGTCCTCCAACGTAAAGTGAAAAGTTAAGGGCATGAACGTATCTGTCATTTGGTCTCATTCCAACCTGCCAGAACCAGCGGCTTTCAGTATCCTGAAATTCATCAAAGTCCTTCTTGGTAAACGGACTCATTGTAGGAACACCTGTTGAACCTGATGAAGTTGAAATAAACACAACATCTTCTTCCGGAACAGCCGCAAGTTCACCGAGGAATGAACCTACACCCTGCGTGTCACGCTGAGTTGTTTTATTGATGAACGGGAACTTCTGAATATCTGAAAGAGTTTTTATATCCTCAGGCTTTACTCCGGCTTCATCAAATGAACGCTTGTAATAAGGTGAATTTTCATATGCAAACTTAACTATCTCCTTAAGATCCTCAAGTTGCTTTTTCTCAAGTTCAGCTCTCGGCATTGTTTCAAGTTTCTCATCCCAGTATTTATTATTAACATCTCTTGTGCTGCTCATAATCAATTACCTCCATTGTCTACTAGATTAATAGGTTTTCTTTCGATGTTTTTATTATACACCTTTAATACCTACTTGTCCAATATGTATTAACGATAATGAGTTATAGAATTAGGTTATAACTTTATCACCTTAGTATAATAAAAAAGAGAAAAATATCCGAAAAAAATTTTAAAAAGGGGTTGACATTTGTAATTTATGATGATATACTAATAACAGTAATTATTACTAATATTGAAAGGAAGATTGCATGGTCAAGTATTCACGACAGCGCGAATGCATTCTGAAAGATCTTCAGAGCCGAAGAGATCATCCGACAGCAGATATGGTATATGAAAGTGTAAGGGATTCCTTTCCGAACATAAGTCTCGGAACAGTTTACCGCAACCTTTCCCTTCTCGCTGAAAACGGAACTATACTGAAGATTTCAACAGAGAACGGACCTGATCATTTTGACGGATTCATTCATCCGCACACGCATTTCATATGCAGAGTTTGCGGAAATGTAATTGACATGGACTATGTCCCGGATGAAAAAGTAGTAAAAAATGCATCAGCAACATTTTCAGGAATAATTGACGAATACAAGCTTCAGTTCTTTGGCAAATGCAAAGAATGTCTTTCAGAGAATAACAAATAACACTATTTTTTCAGGAGGAATTTTAAAATGGTTAAATGGGTTTGTCCAGTATGCGGATATGTACACGAAGGAAATGAACCACCGGCAGAATGTCCGGTTTGCCACGTAAAGGGCGAAAAATTCAATAAGGTTGAAGGCGAAATTGCTCTTGCAGCAGAACACGAATTTGGTGTGTACGCTTCAACAGTAAAGAACAACAGCGATATAAGCGATGAAGACAAGAAGTTCATCTTCGACCAGCTCAAGGCAAACTTCGACGGCGAATGCTCAGAAGTTGGTATGTACCTCTGCATGGCAAGAGTTGCTGCACGCGAAGGTTATCCTGAAGTTGCTGCTTACTGGGAAAAGGCTGCTTATGAAGAAGCTGAACATGCTGCAAAGTTTGCTGAACTCCTCGGTTCAGAACTCGAAAGCAATATGACAGCTTCAACAAAGAAGAACCTCGCATGGAGAGTTGAATGTGAATTCGGTGCAACAGCAGGCAAGACAGAACTTGCTAAGTGCGCAAAGAAGAACAACCTCGACGCTATCCACGACACAGTTCACGAGATGGCAAGAGACGAAGCAAGACACGGCAAGGCTCTCAAGGGTCTCCTCGACAGATACTTCGGTTAATCTGTCTTCATAGTAATAAAAAACTGCACGGGTTATTAAGTTAATCCGTGCAGTTTTTTATTTCTTTATCAACGGCAATCCCAAACAAAAATTATGAAGGCACATTATAAAATCTCAAAAGTATAAAGGAGCAGCCATATGGGAAACATCGGACTGCATGTCAGTCTCCCTGTGTATATGTTATGCTATACCCGTCACATGAAAACGTCAGATTCCCGTTGTACGTGTAAAATATTTCTGTTTTATTCTCCTCAAGCAGGCTTATAGTCTCCTCGTCCGCTGGTTCCTTCTTCGAACATGTAATTACCGCATACTCCGGGTCAGTGAAGTCTATAAATTTATCAGTATTGTTTTCCGCAACGCCGTGATGCGGCATCTTCACAAGATCATAGCCTTTTCTGCGTTCCGGCAGCTGCTGTGTAAGTTCTTCGATACGTTTCTTTTCAGCATCGCCGGCAAAAAGAAACGTTTTCTTTCCGTATTCTACTGTAACAACCAGAGAGTAATCATTGGTCTGGGAATAACTTTTCTCCATTG
>CAMCOJ010000190.1 GCA_945876405.1 uncultured Ruminococcus sp. | reverse complement strand
TAATTATATTGGATTCGGAAGAATTTGTTAAGCGTGTGAAGAAGGTGGCTGTTGAAAATGGTTATGAAGTATGGTTTGACCTAGTGAAATATTACAATCCGCAAGTAGATAATGCAAATATGATAATATCGATAACGGAAGGAATGCAAAATATCGCACTTTGGAAAAGAGAAATGTATTCATATCAGCAGGAAATCAGATTTATATTTGGAGCAAAAGAAGGTCAGAAGGATGATCATATTGTCCTAAATATTGGAGATATCTCTGATATTAGTAAAATTATACCTTCAGAAATTGCATTAACAGCATTCGTGAAGAAACAGACTAAGGAGGAGAACGATGGATGCTGATAAAGTTATAAATGATCTTTCAAAGAAATTCTCTACATCTTTACCTGAATTCTACAAACGCCGCATCATCTTCTGGCACGACGAGGAAAGGGAATTTGAAGAAAAGATTGATGATATCACGATTCCAAACGTAAAAACAATAAAACTTACAGGCGCAAATCAGTTTGAAATAAAAAAACTACTTACAATTGACGATACAACAAGCAATTACCTTGTTTATTGTCCTGTATCATTCGATAATCCTGAAAACAACTGGCTTGTCAATATTGAGCTATATAGCGGAGAACCGTTCAGAGCTGATATAAATACAATGTGGATCGATGAAATAGGTCTGGCTTCATCACAGAATTACAGAGAAATTATCAAGCGATACAATAAATTTATGAATGCTAAGGATCGCAGAAGCAAGGTAGCTGTATTCGCTGATAAGATTGAAAAGCCTTCAGATATTCATCTTGCAGTTATGGCGGCAATCTGCGGAATAAAGGATTCATCTCCGAGTGCGGTTATTAGGGAAGTTCTCAAATCCGGACTTGAAAAGGATAGTAATTCTGTATATCAGAACTTCGTAACTTATAACGCAGATACTGCATTCTGGATGCTGATTACACAGGCGACAGGATTTAAACCTGATGACGACTGGTCTTTAAAACAGCTTGCTGCGCACATATTTATTACTGCTGCATCAAGAACAATAAACCCGGATTATCTTACTGGTCTTGATACATTTATATCAACTCCACACCAGTCATTCTGCTACGACTTTGTGTCAGAATGGCTTCATAGTGATGATATTGATTCGCTTCGTGATATAGCTGAAGAAATAGAAAATGAACTGAAACTTTTTAATAGATTCAGAGCGCTTAATATTGAATCAATCTGTGATACAGAAGTATTTCCATGTATCAGCAACATAATACTTATAAAGCTCATGACCGAGATTCAGAATGAAATAATTCCGACGGAACTTATTCTTTCATGTAATGAGAAGCGACGTACAATGGTGTGGTACAGTAATGTATCATGCTACTATGAGGGCCTTGCTGCAATGGCTAAAATGCAGAAATTCTTTATTGATCACTCTGAAGGATTCCATACTGCAATTGCCAAGGATATATGGAAGAAGTATACATCTGATTATTATATGATGGATACATACTACAGAGAGTTTCAGCGTGCATTCCAGAAGGGAATTAAGATTTCAAATGAATACCTTGATGATCTGTTCAAATGCGTTGCTGATAAGGTTGAAGCTTTATATTCCGGATGGTATCTGACTCAGCTTTCAGATAACTGGACAAATGTCTCAGGCGAAAGTCTTGAAAAACATGGATACATTCCGGAAATAAGCAGACAGGATCAGTTCTACTCAAATCATATTAAAACATCTGATTCAAGAGTTTACGTAATCATCTCTGATGCATTAAGATACGAAGTAGCTGTTTCTCTTTCTGAACAGCTTCGCAGAGAAACACAGAGTGAAGTGTCGATTGACAGTATGTGCGGTATATTCCCGACAATTACGCCATTCGGAATGGCAGCGCTTCTGCCGCATAAAGAGTTAAGTATAGGTGTTAAGTCTAATGAAAAACTTAGTGTACTTGCAGACGGTCAGAGTACAGAGAGCATTAACCGTGATAAAGTACTTAAATCAGAAAATATAAACAGCGTTGCGCTTCAGTATAAGAATATTATTGGAATGAAGCGAGCAGAAAGACAGGAACTTGTAAAGGGTATGGATGTTGTTTATATTTATCATGATAAGATAGACGAAACAGCACACACATCTGAAACTGACGTATTTACAGCTTGCGAGCAGGCTATAGATGAAATAAAAACAATGGTTCGCATTATTGTAAATGAGTTCGGCGGTGCAAGAATATTTATAACATCTGATCACGGATTCCTTTATACATACAAGCCGCTTACTGAAGATGCAAAGGTAAGTAAAAACAGCTGGAATGGTAATGAAGTGGAGTACAGCAGACGTTACTGTATCATGAACAGCAGTGGAAATCCTGATTATCTGCAGCCTGTAAAATTCCTTGATGGGAAAACAGAATATACAGCATTTGCTCCTAAGGATAATATTCGTATTAAAGCAAATGGCGGTGGACTTAACTTTGTTCATGGCGGTATAAGTCTTCAGGAAATGGTTGTTCCGCTTATTGATTATCATTATCTCAGAAATGATTACAGTCAGTATAAAAAGAATCGTGCTGCGTTTGATACAAAACCAGTTGAACTAAATCTGATTTCAGCAAACAGAAAAATCAGCAATATGATCTTCTCACTGAACTTCTTCCAGAAGGATGCAGTAGGCGGCAATCGTGAAACAGCTAAATATTCACTGTATTTTACTGATTCTGAAGGAACTGTAGTAAGCGATACAGCCAGAGTTATAGCTGATAAGACAAGTACTGACAGTAAAGACAGAACATTCAGATGTAATTTTAATCTGAAATCCATTCAGTTCAGTAATAAAGAAAGATATTACCTTGTTATTTCGGATGAAAGCGGAGAACAGATGCCTGTAAAGGAAGAATTCCAGATAGACATTGCATTCGCTGTTGACGAATTTAACTTTTTCGGATAATTATGATAGATGGGAGGTCTGTAAATGGAACAGTTGGATGAGAACATTAGCAGACGCGAAGTAATTAAAGACAAGCTCCGTCAGAATTTTGACGGAAAAATAGTAAGAAAAGACCTTACTAAACATATAAAAGAAGGCCTGAACGTGCCTGTTTACGTTCTTGAATTCCTTCTTGGGCAGTATTGTTCATCGGATGATCCGGATGTTATTGAACGTGGTGTCGAGACAGTAAAGAAAATTTTAGCAGATAACTATGTTCGTCCGGATGAAGCGCAGAAAATTCTTTCACAGCTTCGTAAAAGAGGTTCGTACACTGTAATTGATAAGATTACAGTAAATATAAATCTTGCCAAGGACAGATATGAAGCAGACTTCTCAAATCTTGGTATTAAGACTCTTCTTGAAGATGAATATCCGGAGAAGTATGACAGACTTCTTTGCGGCGGTATATGGTGCATTGTACAGCTTGAATACGGTGATGATCAGTTTCCGGATGCAGATCAGGATTTAAAGAAGAAAGTTATAAACGTTTCTCCGATAAGCATAACTAAACTTACACCTATTCAGATGCCGCATATTGATATTAATGATCTTAAGGAAGGCAGAAAAGCTTTCAGCAAGGATGAATGGATAGATATCATGCTTCGTTCATGTGGCTATGAACCTGATCAGCTTAAAGAACGTGAAAAGTGGCTTTTACTTGCAAGAATGATTCCGCTTATTGAGAATAACTTTAATCTCTGTGAACTTGGTCCAAGAAGTACTGGTAAATCACATATCTACAAAGAAATATCACCTAACAGTATTCTTGTTTCAGGTGGTCAGACAACAGTAGCAAATCTGTTTTATAATATGTCAAAGAAATCAGTTGGTCTTGTTGGTTTATGGGACTGTGTTGCATTTGACGAAGTTGCCGGTATAAAATTCAAGGATAAAGACGGTGTCCAGATAATGAAGGACTACATGGCTTCAGGTTCATTTGCCAGAGGTAAGGAAGAAAAAGCAGCATCAGCATCAATGGTTTTTGTAGGCAATATTAATCAGAGTGTTGATGTGCTCCTTAAAACTTCAAATCTTTTTGATCCGTTTCCTCCGGAAATGGGATTGGATACTGCATTTCTTGATCGTATGCACTGTTATGTACCGGGATGGGAGATTCCAAAGTTCAGACCGGAACACTTTACAGATGATTATGGTTTTATAACTGATTATCTTGCAGAGTTTATTCGTGAACTTCGTAAAGAGCAGTACGGAGATGCAATTGACAAGTACTTTAAGCTTGGAAAGAATCTCAACCAGCGTGATACTATTGCTGTAAGAAAGATGGTTGGCGGACTTATTAAGCTTATTTATCCGGACGGTGAATTTAACAAGGAAGAACTTGAAGAAATTCTCAAATTCTCACTTGAGATGCGTCGCAGAGTAAAGGAACAGCTCAAGAAACTTGGTGGCATGGAATTCTATGATGTTAATTTTTCATACATAGATAACGAAAGCTTTGAGGAAAAATTTGTATCTGTTCCTGAACAGGGCGGTGGAAAGCTGATCCCTGAAGGTATGTGTAATCCCGGACAGGTTTATACTGTATCTCAGAGTGCATCCGGTATGATAGGCGTATTTAGGCTTGAGAGTCAGATGCTGCCCGGTAATGGAAAGTTTGAGAAAACAGGCCTTAGTTCTGACAGAGAATGCAAAGAAGCGACAGCTACGGCATTTAATTATCTTAAGGCTAATGGAAACAGAATAAGTGGTACAATAAGTACAACTAACAAGGATTACATAATTAATTATCAGGATCTGCAGGGAATAGGTATGACAGAAAAGCTGGCTTTGCCAACGCTTATCGCACTTTGCTCTATTGCATTGTCTAAACCGACTCTCTCAAGCCTTGCGGTACTTGGCGAGATAAGTATTGCTGGGTCTATGATTAAAGTGGACGAGCTTGCTAATTCGCTGCAGGTATGTCTTGACAGCGGAGCAAAGAAGGTATTGCTGCCGATTACTTCTGCAGCAGATCTCGGTACAGTTCCGTCTGAACTGGTTGGAAGTTTTAATCTGATTTTTTATAGTAGTGCTGAGGATGCGGTGTTTAAGGCGCTGGGTGTAGAATAATTTTATATTATAGTGAACGTCAAAATAAATTTGACTTTCACTATAATTATTTTATTAA
>CAMCOJ010000189.1 GCA_945876405.1 uncultured Ruminococcus sp. | reverse complement strand
CACAAGGAGTATCGTCGGCAGCGTCAGATGTGTATAAGAGACAGATGATACAGTGTGCTCAAAGATTTTTGGGGTTTGCATTATATAGTTCAAGACTGTTCCATCATATATCACAGCTCCTTTTTTTAGTATTGTTACTTTTTCATCAGTGATATCCTGTTCAACAGAAAATTTTCCATTATTGCAGGAATATATTGGTCCGTCATCGGTATTTCCCAATTTTCCTCCAGACCCCTCTTTGGGAAGCGAATTTAAATATGCTTCTATATCTATTGCACATAAAAGATAAGTGCGTGTATAATCATAATCCAAGGAGGTGGTGCGTTGTTCATATCCCAAATCATAATCGTATTTATAATATTCTGTACGCATTAACGCTCCGCTTGAACCAGTTATTGTTTTTTCGCCCGACCATATAGGTGTGCCGGAAGGATTGTCTCTGCTACCCGGACTAATACCGATAATTTGGTCATATTCGACTGTCTTTTTAACATAATATGTTGTATATTCTGTTGTTAATTTCGGCCTATCCTCAAAATTTAGAACTCCACCCTTATCTTCCATTTTGGCATAATTATATTTATCCGGAGTAAAACCGCCAAAGTTGATATCAATGACTTCCAGTATTTCCAACTGCTTTTTGTCAAAATAATCCTGGATATGTTTTATATATCCCTTCATTATCTCTTCGTTGGTTTCAACCATAACCGACTCCCAAGTGTTTTCGGCTTCATTATAGAAAGTCTCTTCGTGGGGAATAATCCAAGAAAACAGTGCAGCAATAATAATGATTATTACAACAATGCCTAATATCGGAAAAAGCACACCACCGGCAGCTGCAACTATTGCAGCTGAAGATTTTGCCGCTGCCGCAGCTTTAGCGGCTTTATGCTGAGATTTAATGACTGCTTTTATATTTTGTGAAGCAGAATTGCTTTTTGAGGTAATACCATTCTCCGCTTTATAAATATTGATTTTTACCTGACGTTTAGCTTGCTCTTTTTTTAATTCCTCAATTCTTTTTTCAGCCGCATTTTGTTTTGCTCTCAACGCAGACAACTTTTTATCAAGTTTATCCTT
This sequence comes from uncultured Ruminococcus sp., assembly GCA_945876405.1. Classification (GTDB taxonomy): domain Bacteria; phylum Bacillota; class Clostridia; order Oscillospirales; family Ruminococcaceae; genus HUN007. The sequence continues at coordinate 4,038 of CAMCOJ010000189.1, read as the reverse complement.
ATAATGTTTTTGAGACGATTTTTTTACTGTATCCGCAGCCTTTTGAGCAATATAATACTTTGGAACTGCTGTAAATGCAGAAGCGGCAGCCGAACCTACACTATTTTCTCTATCAATACTTGATGAAAGCTCACCAACAGCTCCTGATGCTCTGCTTATTTCACCTATAGTTTTGTGATTTTTAGCAGCTTCCTCTATCACCTTTTTAGCAGCAATTTCAGCCGCATCGACCGAAATTGCTGCCGCCGCTTCACCGGTACTGCCTTTATTGACTGCACCTGAAACTTTACCCTCAAGATATAACACATCTTCAACCTTTTCAAATGTGGTTGTATGCGGCTTTGATGCCTGCTTTTCAATCCTTTTCGAATCTTTCTGATATCTTTTGATCTTGTTGGTTTCTTTGGTAATTTCGGTTTTTATTTTTTCACGTTCCTTATAGGTGTTGTCTGCCGCTTTGTTAAAGCGCTCTCTTGCAGCACTATCAGGTTTCATAAGGCGAGCTTTTTCCACTTCGTTTGATTTAAGATAAAAGCATACCCTTTGAGACTTATCAGGCTTTGCATTCCCCATTGGGGAATTCGATGATTTAGCCTGTGAATCATCATTAATTTGCGTTTTGCGTAAGATATCACCTGCAAGACGGCTTGCAAGCATTGCCGCAGCTTCTTTGGTTTTGTCGCTATACGGCGAATTTGATGTGTTTCCACTTTGATAAGATGATACAGAAGCCTGTTTTTTGGCAGTTTCAATATTTACCTGTATATCGGACGATAATTTTGAATTCATTTCGGCAGCTTTCTGCTGAAAAGAAGTAAACTGCATTTGCTTGCGATACTTATCCTTTTCAGCAGAATCGTCATCGTCAGAACGGTATGAACGCACTTCATCTGATTTAACAGTGCTTTTTTTATGACCTTTCTGATATACGCTATAGCTTTCAGACTGTTTTGCTTTTTCAGAAGAAGATTTCTGCGGCTGAACCGTATATGTATTGTTCTCTTCTTTTTTCTTGAACTTTGCCTGTTTTGCAGATATAGACTTTAATTTATATATCTTTTTGGAACGTTCATTTGTATTGGCAAGATGTAATTTTTTATCCATATATACAAGTCCCTTCAATTATTATGTATCCTTGTTCTCCATCAAAGCCTGGGTTTCGGAGAAAGAAGTAGACATAGAACGGTAAAGCTTTGTATCTGTGGGGAACTTGTCATAGAACGGAATCTTATCTTTTCCGCCAAGAACCATAAGTCCCTCGCCTGCGCCGATATTATTTACATAAAACAGCTCACTATCCGTAAAGTGTAAAGTATCCTGCAATTTTATACTGTCAGCAGGAGACTGCTTGAGAAGCATAAGGTATTCTGAGTTTGACAGCATTGTACGGCAGTCATCATCTCTCAGCAGGTCTTCAACGTTCTGAGTAATACCGGTAAGAACGCCGCCGTATTTTCTTGCACGTTTGTACAAGTCTCTGATAAACTGTAAGCAGTACGGGTCTCGGAAAAGAACGTGAATTTCATCAATGTATATCCAAGTTGGTATGCCCTTATCTCGATTGGCTGAAAGGCGATTCCAAACATTATCAAGCACAAGAAGCATAGCCTGGGTTTTCAGAACACCTGACAGGTCTTTGATATCATATGAAATAAGACGGTTGTCCGCTTCAATATTTGTCTGATTATTGAAATACTTTGCTGAACCGTCAACATACATTTCAAGCGTTATCAGGAGATCCTGCTTCATCTTTTCATCAACGTTCTCCGTTTCATTCTGCATAACATCACGAAATGTTCCTAATGTAGGCATATCCGCTTTGTCCAAAGTTTTTAAGTATCCCGATTTAACATAAGTTAGCCGGACACACCTGTCGATGAAGGACACTTCCTGCGGTGTAAGGCTCCGATTGGGATTCATAATAGAAATAAACGATGTTATGAGCTGGCATTTATCACAAACAACATCTACATCATCATCTTCGAGCAAGGCTATGTCAAAATCAAAGGGATTTACATAGTTTTTTGAGCCTGTGGATATTTTTATTGATGTGCCGCCAAACATATTTACAATGGACGGATACTCTCGCTCCGGGTCGATGATGATTATATTCGCCCTTGGGTCGGTCAGATATACAGCAACCATTTCACGTTTTGCTGAAAAGGACTTTCCTGAACCGGGACAACCGAGAATAAATCCTGCGGGATTAATGAGTGAATCAATACGCTTAAAGGATATAAGGTTGTTTGAAAGCTTGTTAAGACCGTAATATATGCCGCCTTCCTGCTGTACTTCCTTAACATTGAAAGGAACAAAAATTCCGATGCTTTCTGTAGGCAGCGATCTGCTCCATTCAAATTTACGCTGTGTTCCGATAGGAAGAACATCACACATTCCGTCCTCCTGCTGCCATTTCATCTCACCGTACATACAGCCATTTCTCTTGAGGGCAGAGGCTACTACTTCCATATTTGTTTTAAGTTCTTCGTAATCTTTTGCCATAACCATAATTATGGTTGCCACACTGAAAAGCTTCTGATCATCAATAGTGAGCATATCATACAGCTTTTTATAGCTTTCAATCTGATTACGTATTTTTACAGGCATAGTTGATGAGAAATTTCCTGCCTTGGCAGCGGCACTTTCTCTCTGCGCCATATTGGTCTCTATAGCAGTTATCTGCCGCTGTACAAGCTTTCTTGCTTCAGCGGTATCGTGAGCAAAAACATTTGTTGTAACCAACATCTGAATGTTTGATGCCATAAGGTCATTCAGAATATTATCATTTGCCGTTGACGGGTATTCTTTTACAAATACGCATTTTGCATAGAACTCTCCGAACATAAAGTAATCAGATTTGAATTCAAAATAGTCAGGCGCACAGTAAACCTTGTCAAGCCCTTTTTCAATATCTTCTTTGGAAAGCTTCGGAATAGTAACATCTGCACCAACAAAAACATTTTTCAGGAGCTCAATACGTTCCTGGTTTGAAACAGGGCGAAGATTTGTGTTACCTATTCTGTCAAAGCTGTTCTTTGTTTCAAGGTCTATAGTATGAAATTTGCGCTGTGCAACTTCTGCATCGGGAGCTTTTATCGTCACCGTGACGAAAATCTGTTTACGAATCGCATTCTGTCCCTTGGAAAGATTTTCACGAAGGACTTTTTCGTTGTATTCCATTCGGATATCGTCATAACCGTCATTTGCCTGCTTGACGAGTATTTTGTTTTCATAGTCCTTGACATTTATAGTGCTGTTCCATACGGATATCTGACAGTCTATTGTATCGTCAAGGGTGTTGAGAAACGTGCAGTAATTATCAAGCATATCGTTCTGCTGTACCTCATCACCCATATTGTAATTGATATCGTCTATCGCATACACCTTGGAATATGTATGGTCTGCAAGAAGCCATATATCATTATCAAGGATTTTCTTATATGGTATAGTATCAGCCACTGTTCGGGAAATCTTAAGCTTTTTCTTTCCGCCCGACTGTTCCTTTTCTTTCTTTGCTTTAGCTTTTTTTATAGCAGCCTGTTCATTTAATCGTGCTTTATCACGTTCTTTTGCGGTTTTGGGTTCATATTCGGGGGAATGCTTTTTCTTGTTTTTGCTTAGGAAAGCCATTACCGCTGCTCCTGCTGCGGCAAGAGCAAACACCGTAATGATATTGGTGTTATCGCCTATAAAAGTTCTGATATCAAAATTTTTCTGAGCTACAGCAACTGCCGTCTCTGTCATACTTACTGTTGTTTCCGCAACAGTAGTTTCAACCGGAAGAGTCTCTATAATCGTTTCCGCTGATTCCGATACAGGTATATCGGCAATAGGCGTTTCAGCCGCAAGAGTTTCATCACTGACATACTCAGATGACTGTTCAATCACTGAATCGTCAGATTGAAAATCAGGCGATTCGGAAAGAATTTCTGACATTTCTGTTTCAGAAACATCTGTAAGCATTTCATTTGATATATCAGAAAAAACATCGGTGCTTTCGTTTAATTCAGGAGTGCTTGTAACAATTTCAGGACTATC
>CAMCOJ010000188.1 GCA_945876405.1 uncultured Ruminococcus sp. | reverse complement strand
CATCAAACCTTTTCATAAAGCTCTTTATTCTTTCTGAAATCTGCTTGTTTTCTTCTGCGTTCTGTGTTATAATTTTAGACATAGTATGTGATCTCCTTTATGGTTATATGATGATTAGGTGGTACTTTCATTATAACATTTTTGGAGACCACATACTATATTTTTTTGTCTCTATCTATTGAATTTTCAAGATGCACACGCAGTTTTCAACTGCGAAGTTTGAGTGATTTACCATAATAGAATTTAGATCGATACATGGTATCTTATACTTGGCAGCAAGCTGTTTACATGCATCACAGTAGTTTGTATAACTGTTGTTAAATTTTCCGTTACTGTATGCTTTCATTCCGATTACTGTTGTAACAAGAACAGGTGTTCCGCCCTTTGCAAGTGAATCTTTTATAAACTGTGTCATATACCATTCGTACGATCCGGCGGACGGATTGTCAGCATTTCCGCATGTCGGCGCATATCGGTCAGCATTTGATGCACCTGCATCATTAATCGCAAACTGAATCATTACATAATCGCCGGCTTTCATACTGTCTGCTATAGTTTTCCATCTGCCTTCATCATAGGCTTTTTTGGAACTTCTTCCGGCCATTGAGTGATTAGCAACTGTAACATCTGAAGTAAAGTAATTTCCAAGGTAATAACCCCATCCCTGCTGTGGTGCGTAACTTTCGCGATACGACTGAACGGTAGAGTCACCTAATATAAAGAGAGTTGGCTTATCACCTGTAACCGGGTTGTTTCCTGCATTCGGATCATAGGTTTCAGCAATCGGTTCATCTGTAGGAGAAATGGTGATATAATCAAGGTTCGGGCCGCCTTTTCCGGCAACGGTAGAGATAAGTTTAATTGTGTTGGTTCCCTTTACAAGAGGAAGAACAATGCCAAATTCAGCCCATGTTGTCCACGCTCCTGTACCTGTAAATGACTGAATCCAATAAGAATCAGTGTTGTTATTCACCACTACCTTCATAGGTCTGTCATCAGGTGTACCGTTTGCAAAACGGATATGCGTCATATAATTTCCGGCAGCGGAAGCATTAACTGTAAATGTAATACTGCTTGTATCATTATTATCAAGATTGATATATCCGGCCGGATTTGTATAACCTGAATTTGTTGTTTCAACAATACCCTGATCCCATACCTGATCAACTGCATAGTAATAAACCGGTTCGGACGGATCCGATGGATTTTCGGGCTTAACAAAGCTTACTGACTTTCCAAAACAGTAATCCTGCATTATTTTTACGTCTTCAGCATCAACCTTACCGTCTCCGCTTACGTCTGCTGCTGTTTTATATTCATTCTCTCCGGAAGCAATGCTTTTTATCAGAATTAAATCTGATATATTTATTGTGCCGTCTTTATTTACATCACCCATAACAGTATTTTCTTCAGACGGCGGACTTGAAGGAGGCGCTGATGGTGGTGTGGACGGTTCTGCGGACGGTGGCGTAACCGGCCGGGATGGTTCAGTTGTTTTTATAAGCTGCCAGTTCTGACATGGATTGTATGTAAAGCTCCACTGCTGAATATTGGCACCTGCATTTTTGCTTGCAGCATCAACTTCGACAAAGCATGTATCCCGTGACGAGCGTGTTGTTATGTAATATGATCCGTCTCCGATTCTTGTAAACTGGAAAAGCATCATGCTGTCATTTCCGGCATACGGAACAAGTTCAATATTACCGCCGTTTTCTCCGCTAATTGCCTTTAAAACGTAATTCGGATCAGCCGCTGACCGAACATAGTGGTATGTACCACCTGAAAACGGACTTAACTTCCACACCTGATTACTCAGACCGTTTGCATTGTACTGCTGGATATTTGCACCCTGTTCTGTTTTTCCGTCTTTAATCTCCATCATCATACCACTGTTGGTATTTTTTAATGTATAGAATGCATCAGGATCAAGCTGTGGGTCACCTATTTTCATCAGTCCCTGAAGAAGTTCCGCATTTTTCTGAGCACCCTGAGCACTTTGATGAAGGTCATCGTTTGAACCGTTATTCTGAATAGCATAGTAAGGAGTCATTGCATCATATCCGCCAATGCTGAACCCGAAATCCTGCCATGCATTAAAAAGATCTACAACCTGAACCTGCTGTTCTGCAGCAATTTTATCAAGTTCCCCGCCAAACCAGCGACCTGTAAGTTTAGGGTTCCTGTTCAAATCTCCGTGTCTTCCCTGCTGTTTTACAAGAATAACGCTCATTCCTTTTGATTTTGCTGTTTTTACCATCTCGGTTACTACGTTGTAATACTCTGTGGCATTGGAGTAGTTTGTATCGTTGATACCAATTGAAATGATATAATAATCGCCGGACTTTCCGTAAGTTTTGATTGCGTCAAACTGACCACCATCATAAAACCCTTTGGCATACTGCCCGCTGGAAGCCTGGTTTCTTACTTCAAAGACACTGGAATTAATATAATTTTTAAGATACTGTCCCCAGCCATGCTGTGCTGTATCAGGAGTATTGTAATAATTTGCTACTGTAGAGTCACCGCATATCCATATTGTTGGTTTCATCTGACCGGTGTTGTTCAGCTGAGTAATCTCTATAGAAGAAATTGTATAATCAGCTTTATTCATACCTGCTACAGCAGCAATATTAAGCTGACCGTCTGTTACAGGAACCTGAATACTTTCAACTGCATTGTTACCGGTAAGATTAATCATCTGAGGCATACCCTCAATATTAATTGTGGTTCTTGGACTGTTACCTGTCGTAACGGTTACCTGATACAATCCCTTAGGAAGATCCACGTTAAATGTACCTCCTGTGAATTTTACAGCATCAGCTTTTTCACCTGAACCGGCCGCTCCAACATTTGAAACACTTCCTGAAAATCCATATCCTCTTGAGGCATTGTAGCCGTCAGCAGCACTTACCCCTGTAAAACCGGATGCCGCACCTGAACCCCCAAGGTCAAATTTCCAGTTTGCCTGTGCAGCAGATACTTCACTGCCGGCTCCGGCAATTGAACCCATAACTGCCGAAAAAGCCATTGACAGCGAAATTAATCCGCTTAGAAATTTCTTTTTCATAAATACACTCCTTTTGATATCGAGTAAACTTCAGAAATCATAAAATGAAATCCGAAAACAATCCTACCGCAAATTATACCATATAATTAACAAAAAATCAACTGTCCGGCATATATTTTTAGCTAATCGGACAGTTGATTGATTTTTTATTGTTCTGATATTTTTTTCTGATATTCATCAAAAGTACATTTGTTTCCTTTATCAGAATTATAGTATTCTGTAAATGCTTCATACTCGTTCTGAGGATACATAGAATTTTGATTAAGGTATTCGTAGAAATAATCTTCCCATACATAATTGTCATTCTGTTCGTATCCTGCATCCGGTATACCGTCAGCATCCGTATCGGCTGCGCAGATATTCCAGAACTGTGTAGCATGATAAACACCCACAAAACGCCAGTGCCACCCTTCACGTATTGTTCCTGTTTTATATCCGTTTTTTGTTTCATCAGCTCCGTCAATCTTATATCTCCATATAAAACCATATTTGTGTGCATTATCAGCAAGCCAGGCAAATTCTTTGTTTGCCACCGTTCCGCCTTTTTTGTTATCTGTTCCGTTTCCTTCGATAAATCCACTGTTATGATATGATATATCAAAATCAATTGCAACACCTGCACAGTGTTCCGAAAAAGTGCCAAGAGTTCTTGCCCAGTAACCATTTTCCTGGCATACCTGAAGTAATCCGGTATCAACATCATATGAGGCCTGATAAAACGTCCTGTAACCCATTCCGGCTCCGCTGCTGTGTTCGCCGTAATCCTCACCAATATCTTCTTTCATTTGCATTACCATAGCATTAAGGAAGGAATCAGGAATTTCAGAAAGATCCCCGTATGCAAGTGAGCTGTATTCTACCGGACCGCCGGCGGTAATTACTTCTGTGCCATAAATAATGGTATCATCGGGAGAATCTGCTGAATACGACAATGATGCAACATCACCGATTACGCTATCATTACTGAGTACATTAAGTATTTCTTCACCCTGTTCTCTTTCTGTATATGCCGGATTTTCCGGATTAACAAGAAATGTTGCCCAGATATTGTCGATATAAAATGTTTCGGTATTATCCGGTTCAGATTCTGCTGAAGTTTCAGGCCTGTTTTCTTCAGTATTTGTCAATGAATTTTCAGTTGTATCTGTTTCGGAATTACTGTTACTGATTTCAGGAGTTAAAGATACTTCTCCTGAGCAGGATACAAGAGAAAATGATAATGATAAAATTAAAACTGTTAAAAAATTTGTTTTTCTTTGCATAGAAACTACCTTCTGATATTTATGGCAGGCTGAAAATCAGCCTGAACTTATATATTATCATACCACATATACAATTAAAAATCAATCAGTATTTTGAATCGAAAAACACCCGTTACATAAAACGAAGTAACGGGTGTTTGATTATGCTGATCAGGAATTGCTGATACAATTGCTCCAGTTTGCATTATATTCGAGAGTGAGCGGATCAGGATATCTTCCTATTATTGCGTTGTCTGTATTTTTCTTGGACCAAACAACGACTTTTGGATAGCCGTTTTCATATTTAAAATTAATAAATCCGCCACATGATGTATTAATCGATGCTTTCTGGTCGTCTGTTAAATCTGGATTACTGTCAACCCACTCTTTAAGATTTTTACAACCACCATTTACAAGTATAAAATCGTTCATTGTGATTCCGTTTACGTCCAAATCGACTGCACTCGCAGCAAGTGTGTCATATATTATTTTCGCATTTGAATTTGCTGCTGCCTGATCTGATTTGCGTACCCATCCCATCATTGCAGGTACAAGTATCGCTGCAAGAACGCCGATTATTGCAATTACAACTATAAGCTCAATGAGAGTGAATCCTTTAAATCCTGTTCTTTTCTGTCCTTTACAATATTCCATAATTACAATATTCTCTTCCTTGAATATATCAATTCCCCTGTATAAATTTTTTCTACCCTAATGGAAATCCGAAATATCATGTGAAAAAGTGTTTTACATTCACCGTACCTTTCTGATAAAATACAATCAATTGGATTATCTGCAACTATCCGTACAATTCATTAC
>CAMCOJ010000187.1 GCA_945876405.1 uncultured Ruminococcus sp. | reverse complement strand
ACATCCGATGACTACGTCATCTCCGTGCAAATCGGCACCGGCAAACGCAATATATATATTGCGTTTGCTATAATATGCAGGACCGCAGTCCTGCATGATTTTTCTACTCTCCGACCATTTCTTCTGTAAGAAGGCCGTGCTTTTCATAATCAAATATTTTTTTTATCCTGTTTGATTCATCAACAAATACTACTCTTGGTCTGTGTTCAGCAGCCTCTTCCGGAGTCATTGAAGCATATGCCATTATTATAACCAGATCATCCTTCTGAACGCATCTTGCTGCCGCCCCGTTAAGACACACCACTCCCGAACCTTTTTCGCCGGATATTACATATGTTTCAAATCTGTTTCCGTTATTGATGTCAACTATGTGAACTTTCTCGTATTCAATGATACCTGCAGCATTCATAAGTTCTGAATCTATAGTAATACTGCCGACATAATTAAGTTCAGACTGTGTTACAACCGCACGGTGAATTTTGCTTTTCAGCATAGAGATTTCCATCTGTAATTATTCCCCTTCGTAGAAATAGTTATCAATAAGCCTTGTTTTTCCGATATATACTGCAAGTGCAACCAGTGCACTGTCCTCAATCTTCGAAATCTGCTGCATTGTATCAAGCGATACAACCTTTATATAATCTGTTTTTGCAAGCGGTTCAGCATCAACGACAGCAGACATCTGAGAGATGATTTCTGCTGAATCTCTTACACCTGCTGCAATAAGTTCTTCCGCCTTCTTTACAGCTTTTGAAAGTACAAGTGCCGCCTGCCTCTCTTCAGCACTGAGATATGTGTTTCTTGAACTCTTTGCAAGACCATCCTTTTCTCTGATTATAGGACATCCAATAATTTCGATATCCATATTAAGGTCTGCAACCATTCTCTTTATTACTGCAAGCTGCTGAGCATCTTTTTTTCCGAAATATGCTCTGTCCGGTTTTACTATATTGAAAAGCTTTGTTACAACAGTACATACCCCTCTGAAGTGACATGGTCTTGTAAGCCCGCAGAGTTCCTGAGTAAGAAGATTCATGTCAACAAATGACTGAAAATTATCTCCGTACATCTCACTGGCATCAGGTGCAAAAATAAGATCTGCACCTGATTCAAGACATTTTTCCTTGTCACGTTCAAGGTCTCTCGGGTAAGAAGCAAGATCCTCTGTCGGACCGAACTGCATAGGATTAAGAAAAATACTTACAACGACTTTATCGTTTTCTCCTGCAGCTCTGATAAGGCTCTGATGACCTTCGTGAAGATAACCCATAGTAGGAACGAAACCTACTGAAAGTCCTTCCTTTTTCCACTGTTTAACTGTTTCTCTTACTTCTTTTATTGTTTTTACAACAACCAATATTAAAACCTCTTTCCTTAACCATTCAGCTTTTCTGCAAGTTCAGCATAATCAGTTGTATCGTTGTTTTTAAATGAATGTTCATCATCAGGAAATGCCCCTGACTGAATTTCAGAAATATATTCTGCAAACGCTTCCTTCATCACAGTTCCCACATCCGCAAACTTTTTCACAAACTTAGGAGTAAAATCCGAATACATTCCAAGCATGTCCTGATAAACAAGTACCTGTCCGTCACATCCGTTTCCGGCTCCGATACCAATAGTCGGAATAGTAAGAATTTCAGAAATGTACTTTGCAAGTCTGCACGGAACACATTCAAGTACTGCCATGCATGCTCCGGCCTTTTCTATCTCAAGAGCATCGCTTATAAGTTTAAGTGCCGCAGCTTCATCTCTGCCCTGAACCCTGAATCCGCCGAAAACATTTACTGACTGCGGTGTCATTCCAAGGTGGGCAACCACTGGTATTGATGCCTCGGTTATTGCCTTTATCTGAGGACAAACTGAAACACCACCTTCAAGCTTGACTGCATTTGCACGACCTTCCTTCATAAGTCTGCCTGCATTTACTACCGCATCATAAACCGAAGTCTGATATGACATAAAAGGCATATCGGCAATTACAAACGCATTTTTTGCACCCCTGGCAACTGCTGCTGTATGACTTATCATATCCTCCATTGTTACGGAAATTGTATCCTCATATCCAAGCATTGTCATACCAAGTGAATCCCCGACCAGGATAGTATTTATTCCGGCTTCATCCATAAGTTTTGCTGTGGAATAGTCATAAGCGGTAAGCATTGAAATCTTTTCACCGTTTTTCTTCTGTTCCTTTATTGTTGAAATTGTATTTTTCATTTATCTCAGATCCTCCCGGAATTTCTTATCTGTTATCAACTTTTTCAGGATACATATCGTGCTGAAGGAGACGATGAAAAGCGAACTTTTCCCATCTTGTCTTCGGTCTTCCGTAGTTACAGTACGGATCAATGGATATGCCGCCTCTTGGCGTGAACTTACCCCAGACTTCAATATATTTAGGATTCATAAGCTTAATCAAATCCTTCATAATAATATTTACGCAGTCCTCATGAAAATCTCCGTGATTTCTGAAACTGAAAAGATACAGCTTGAGCGATTTGCTCTCAACCATCTTTTTATCCGGAATATATGAAATATATATTGTTGCAAAATCTGGCTGACCTGTAATAGGACAGAGACTTGTAAACTCCGGACAGTTGAATTTTACAAAGTAATCATTTCCCTGGTGTTTGTTTTCAAATGTCTCAAGAATCTGCGGTGCGTAATTATCCGGATACTTTACTTTCTGATTTCCGAGGAGAGTAACTCCTCCCATTTCCCTTTTTGTTCTCATTTTATTATAACCCCTTTCATATCACTGCCGGATCACTGATTCCGTTTTCTTCAAATGCTCTTTGCCTGTCAAGACATGTTCCGCATTTTCCGCACGGCTTTTCTCCGCCTGTATAGCAGCTCCATGTAAGTTCGTACGGAACTTTCAGTTCAATACCTTTTCTTACAACGTCAGCTTTTGTAAGATTTACAAACGGTGCTTCTATTTTCAGCTGATTTCCGCTTCCGATATATACCGCTCTGCCTATTGCTTCATTAAATTCATCGCTGCAGTCGGGATATGCATTTCCGGCTGCATCATCACTGTGTGCTCCATAGTAAATCACACTGCAGCCCTTTGAGAGTGCAATACTTGCTGCTGAAGAAATAAACAGACCGTTTCTGAACGGAACATAAGTTGAAACAGGTTCCCCTCCTGTCTTTTTCAGCTGCTCTGCATAGCTTTCAAGCGGAATATCTTCATCTGAACCTTCAAGCAGTGAGCAGCTGCTGAATGAAAAAATCTTTCCCAGATCAAGTTTTATTAATTCTACATTATAGTATTCTGCAATTTTCTCTGCTGATTCAATCTCTTTTTTATGTTTCTGTCCGTAAAATACGCAAAGAGCAGTTACATTTTCGCTTTTATATTTTTCAACAGCCATTGCAAGACAGGTTGTACTGTCAAGACCACCGCTGAATAAAACAAGTGCTTTCATTTATACATTACCTCTGTAAAAATAATCTGTTCTGAAGTGCTGCATCCTTGCGAAATCTTCCGCGAAGAGTGCTTGTTACAGTTTTTGAATTTGTTTTCTGAATTCCACGTGCTGTCATGCAGCTGTGACATCCTTCGATAAGAACCGCAACATCTTCCGAACCTGTAATCTTCTGAACTATCTCCGCGATATCAGAACCTATACGTTCCTGAAGCTGCAGTCTCTTTCCCACCATATCCGCAATTCGTGCAAGTTTGCTTATACCTATAACTTTTCCTCTTGGAATATATGCAACAGCAACCTTCATATCATACATAAGTGCCATATGATGTTCACAGTAACTGAAAATATCTATATCCTTTACAATTACCATGTCATCTTCAGAATCGCTGTTTCCGGCTGTGAATGTTTTATTGAACATCTGTGCTATCTCATCGTTGGTATAGTTCATTCCCTCAAAAACCTTTTCGTACATACCTGCAACACGTTCAGGTGTATCGACAAGACCTTCTCTGTCAGGATCATCGCCAAGAGCCTCAATTATACCCCGAATATGATACTTTATTGCTTCTGTATCTATTGCCAACTTGTTTTCACACTCCTTTTTTATCAGGATCCCATATTATTTTGTGCAGCTGAAGCTGCATATTTACATTGTTAAGTTTATTTTCCTTCAGAAAATCCACAAGAGCCTCAGGCTGAATTTTTCCGAATACAGGACTGATATAAATATTGGTTCTTCCCTGAAGTTCAAATTTTTCTATTACCTGTTTTGCTTTGGCAAGATCCGCTTCATCGGAAACGACAAATTTTACTGTGTCATTCATATCGGCATGTCTGAAATTAAGCATGTACATTTCATGCTCCATACCGCTTCCAGGCAACTTATAGTCAATGGTAAATGAGGGACGGTTTTCAATACTGAAAAACTGAACAACAGGAATACTTCCGTTAGTCTCAATCTCTACCCTAAGAGATTTGTCCGAAGAAAGTTTCTCAAGAAGAACGGATATTCCTTCCTGAATAAGCGGTTCCCCTCCGGTAAGTGTGACATTTTTTATTCCTGTCTCCTTAATATACCTGTAAATCTGATGTTCATCAAGAACCTCAACTGGCGGTTTCATTGTATTTGCCCATCTTGTATCGCAGTAACTGCATTCGAGATTACAGCCACAGAATCTGATAAAAACAGCAAGCTGTCCTGCAAGTACACCTTCTCCGTTTATACTGATAAATTTTTCTGCAATATTAAAGTTCATTTTTGTAAGCCTCACTCACTGTACGCCGCGCAGTTATTCGGTGTCTCATAAACACACACTTCCTTAACACGAAATCCCTTTCCGGAAAGCTGTCTGTAAAAATATTCAGAGAGATTCTCAGCTGTCGGTCTGAATTCAAGTGAGATAATTCTGAACTGATTTGTGCACAGCATATTATACAGTTCATCAGAAAGTGATCCCTTTTCAATAATCAGGGCATGATCAAGCATATCTGCTTCTTCTTTTAACACTTTTTTAAACTGACTGAAATCAACCAGCATACCGCGTTCCTGACCACTGTCAACCAGTTTGTCTGAAAATATTTCTGCAACTACTCTCCAGCGATGACCATGAATATTTTTGCACTTTCCTTCATATCCGCTTAGGAAATGTGCACTGTCGAACGCTGCCTCGGTCTTTAGCGTATACAAGTATAAC
>CAMCOJ010000186.1 GCA_945876405.1 uncultured Ruminococcus sp. | reverse complement strand
TTAATAAAATAATTATAGTGAAAGTCAAATTTATTTTGACGTTCACTATAATTTATCAAAAAAGTATATTGCTAAGTAATGTATTTTATGAATTCTGATGAAAATGAATTTATGGATGTGACACTTGCATGTTTTTTTAATTATATTTATGTGGGTATTTTTCTGTCATGTTTATTTTGAGTTTGTATTTCTCTTTTAACTTTTCAGAACTAATATGATTAAAGGGGGATTAGAAACGGTTTGGCAGTTCGGTAAAGGTAAGATTGATGCAGGCAGATTAGTAAACATGATAACAGATAACCTTAACAAAAAAATGCGGGAAAACAAAATTGATTTCAATAAATGCAGGGGGTGCAAGAATGCACAAAAACAAAATTTTCAAAAAAGCAACCGCCGGAGTTTTGTCATTGCTGATGGCAGCACAGGTAATGATTTTCGGAGACGGTACAGCACAGGGTATCTTACATGCGGATACACTTGCGGAGGCTGCTGAATCAATTGAAAAGCTGAATGAGAAACAGCAGCTGGCCGAAGAATTCAAAGAAAAAGTCAGCAGATTAGGTGAAATAAATTATTTTGATATTCCGGATGAAACCGGCCTTTTCTCTATGAGACCACAAGGTCCTGAAGAATTGGATTTTGGTAGTGAAGAAGAAATCATGTCGTTGGAAGCAGGAACAGGAATACCAATAATACCATATGATTTGCCGGAGGTGTCTGGTTCACTGACGGTTACAGGCAGTGTAAGTCTTAGCGACGAAAGAGACTGCTCAAAAGCAAAAGTATTTCTGTTTGACTCAGAATGGCAGGTTGCTGCAGAGACAACAGTAAATGCGGATGGTTCATTTACTGTGTCTGCTTCCGGTCTTTCCTCTATGGCAACTCATATAAAACTTGAGTGCGATGGATATCTGCCTCGTTTCTATTATGGAATGGGTTATGGATCTTATGATATCGAAGAGAACATACTGTTTTTTGGTGATACCAGATATAATGCAGCAGAAAACAATCGGTGGAGCGATAATGTCATAGATCAAAATGATGCGGCTTTTGTCTGGGAATGTATAGGAGAAAGAAGGGCATCCGGAAATTATGATGCCGCTTTTGATATTAATAATGACGGAAAGATAGACAGTGACAATGATCTTAATCAGATTCGCCAGAATTATCTTAATAAAAATTCAGAAGATGAAGGTTATAGTACAGAGTATGACATAAATAATGACGGTCTTATTGATGAATATGATTTGCAGTATATACAGGAAAATTATGTAGGGTCCTGCACAACGAGTCCGGATTACTATGAATATATGGATATAGATAATGACGGAGAAATTGATCAGGACGATTATTCGTATTTTTATAACCAGCTTGAAGCACTTAATGGATTAAACAGTAGTGATTATCAGGACATATTCGGGAATTATATAACCCTTAACGGTAATTGCCGAAATGATTACATGGAATTATATAATGCGTTTCTTGATTTGAACGGCTATAGTCTTGATGTTACAGAAAACTTTATCTTCAGAACCAGAGATGCAAATCTGTGGGAAGAAGGTACTGGTGCTGTTCTTTATATGAACGGAGGACGTCTTCATGTAGGAGGAGAATTTCATTTTGGTCAGGCAGGATGCGATGACATACTTTATATGCAAAATGAAAATGATATTCTCTGGCTTGATGGAAACTGGCTGTACACTACTATCGCTGATTTTGAAGAAGAAGCAGCCTGGATAGCAGGTATTATATATTTTTATGGTGATCACTGGCTGGTAAATGAGCGGTCCGGCGAAAAATCTGTCTGGTCAGCTGGCACACACAAGATATTACTCTACAATCCCAATGGATTACAGACTATTCACTGGGACAATCCGGAGAGAAATATATACAACACAACCCGTCAGCTTAATTTTGATTATGTAGATGATGAGGGGAATTGTATAGGTATTATTTTCCCATACGGATATTCACCAGAGCTTTATGAAATTCATCCATGGTTTGAGATAACAGAAGATGAAGAACCTGATTATACTCTTTACAGAAGAGGCTGGGAAATAGGTGATGGTGTTCATATAGCAACAGGAAATTACTCAAAATCCTTTGTAGATATGAGTTCAAAGGCACCGGGAATGTCACTTGATTTTGTAAGAACTTATAATTCTATGAATACAGAAGAGGGATCATTCGGTGTTGGCTGGGACTTCAATATTGATGTAAGTAAAATTATTTCTCCTGCTGCAGGGATATATCAGGTTGTTCTTCCGGATGGTTCAAATTCCACTTTTAAAGAGGAAAACGGAGTTTTCGAAAACCTGAACAATCACAATAAAATGGTAAGAGACACTAATAATAATTTTGTCGTTACTATTCCGTCACAGATAAAGTATCATTTTAATTCTTCAAATGAATTATGTCAGATTGAAGATTCTGATGGAAATACTATTACAGTTTCACCTATAGAAAATAATGTACGAACAATAACGGATTTATCCGGTGGATTATATAAGATAACATATGATTCATCCGGTGAACATAAGCGAGTTATTAGTATAGAAAATTATAAATCTGATCAGTTGGTTCGTTCAGTAAATTATACATATGATTCTCAAAACAGACTTGATTCTGTACGAAGTGTTTTGGAAGGCTATGAATACTATGATTATGATGGGAATTCATATCTTAAAAAAATAACCAATCACTATAATGAAACAGTTGAACAGGTTGAATATTTTTCAGATGGTAAAGTAAATTATATTACCAATTCATTAGGACTTCGTCAGGTTTATCAGTATAATCCTTCTGGTAAACAGACAGGTGTGGTTGAATATGATAACGGAAATTATATCAAGACTACTCAGTATGATTATGATGAAAAATACGCTGTAAAACTCAATAAGGTATATACTGATGGAACAGAATATATAATTGAGAATGCGGAATACAGCAAAGATGCAAACGGTAAGAATAAATACGATGAAATAATAAGATATACGGATGAAAAAGGTAATGTTACATTAACAGATTATGATGATAATGGAAATGTAATAAAAACAACACTTCCTGACGGAACATTCACATTATCACTTTATGATGAACTTAACAATCTTATCCTTTCTGTTGATGCGAATAATAATCTTGTTATCAATGTATACGATGGTACCAGAATCACTCGTTCTGCCCAAAGTTTAACAACAGTTTCAGACGATGCTGTAAATCAGGCAAAGTCAAATCCGAAGAGTTATTTTGAAAATCATATATCTGAATTTGCGGTTACCGGGTATGAGTATTACGGAGACACAGACTATACAATAAAAGGATTGCTGAAAAAAACTACTGATCCTGAGGGCAATGTAACTGAATATAAGTATAATCCTGACGGAACTGTAAGTGAGATGTTCAACTATGGTGCTGGTGAAACACACCCGGAACATGGTGTAAGATATGAGTATAATGACCTGTTTCTGGCGGAAAAAACAATATCTGCCGAAGGGTTTGTTACTGAGATGCGGTACGATAAGGCAGGAAATGTTACTGATACTATTGTATACGGAAAACCTGTAAACGGAGAGTTAACTCAGACTCCGGCAGAAATAAAGATAGAGTATGACGTTCTAGGAAGAGAAGTTAAAAAGATTGCTCCTAATTATGCTGCTGACGGAAATAAATTTACAGCAACAAGTTATTATCCGGGTGGATTAACAAAGAGTGTTACAGATTCAGAAGGTCATACAACAAATTTCTTCTATAATGCATATGGAAATTTAATTAAAACAGTTAATCCTGATGGTACACAGAATCTTACAGAATATGATGGACTTGGAAGAGAAAAAAGTACACATTTTAAGAGCAGTGAAAATAGTGACAGACTTATTCTTACATCTACATCATATGAAATAATAAATAACTATAATTTTAAAGTATATGGTTCTGATGACAGAACATATAATGCTTATAAAACCACAAAGGTTCAGTATATTACTGAAGACAAACAGGTAACAACTGATATTATAACAGACTGTAACGGAAATACTGTTGCTGAATATGTAAATGAACAGTTAAAGAGAGAAAACACATATTATGCTAACGGTCAGCTTGGAACACAGACTTATGATCCTGAAAATGATGAAAACGGAAAACATACAACCAAATATAAATATGAGTATCTGAATAAACTAACTGAGACACAGACACCGTTTTTTGATGACAGAGGTAATATAAGATATTCTGTCACTAAAAATTCCTACTATAAAAACGGTAAGGAAAAAACAACAGAAACAAATTCGCAGCTGCAGGATGATGATACACAGAAGTGGAATAAAACAGAATTCTGGTATGACAATCTTGGAAATCTTGTTATGACGGCTGTATATGCAGATGACTGTGACGATACATATACAAAATATTTTTATGACAAAGACAGCATAAAAACAAGTATGGTAACAGGTATGACATCGCCGGATGACCTGAACAAACTTGTTACGACATATATTTATGACAACAGAAATCAGCTTATTTCCACAGAGGAATCAATAAACGGAACAATAATACATAATTACGGAACTTTGTTATATGATCTGAATGGTAATATTATTTCCAGTCATGATGCTAACGGAAATGTTACAACAAAAACATATGATTCTCTGAACAATGTTATAAGTTCAGTTTCAGTCTGTCCGGCAGACAGTTCTAAAAACACAAGTGTATATTATCAGTATGATAATATGGGAAGAGTTGTAAATGTATCCGGTAATTCAGAAACAACAAGCTTTGTATATGACGCTCTTGGCAGAGTTGTAAAAGAAATTGGTTCTTATTTCAAAGGATACAGCTATGTTGGAAGTACATCAAATATTGATAATGTATTTACCGGAGTAAATAATCTTATTGTATATTCAAATGAAACATATGAATATGATGATGAGATGCGTATCTCCAAAGTATATGAGGGCGGAACAGAGACAGTAGAATATACATATGACAATGCCGGCAATAAGGCAACAGCTTCATATAACAATGGAGTAACATCCAGCTATACCTATAATCTTTCCAATATGATAACAGGTATTACCAACAGTAATGGTTCAGAATATACTCTGTCTCTTATACACATCTGACGCTGCCGACGATACTCCTTGTG
>CAMCOJ010000185.1 GCA_945876405.1 uncultured Ruminococcus sp. | reverse complement strand
GATTTCTGCCTGTCTCGTGGGCTCGGAGATGTGTATAAGAGACAGGAGCAGCACCCTGAAGAATACAAAACATACGAGAATGCTGAAAATATGTTCAAGGATATATTAGACGATGAGTAAAATGAAATATCAAATACTTGCGTATGAATTTATAAAAAGAATGCTTTTTGCATGGGATCCTGACTATACAAAAGTCACAGAGCAGGAACGTGAAAAAATCGCTCATGCTGAATCCAGCAGTTTTATCGATGAAGATGAAATAGACTGGGATAATATCGAAGAGTATTTACTGGACTGAAATGCCGCTGGAGATGGTTGAAAGTACGGAGATATGATGCGTATAATATAATGAGGTGATTTTTATGAGCACAAGAGAGATGGCATATAACATTTTAGCTGACTTATCTGAAGAAAAAGTCAAAGCATTTATCACTCTGTTCGGCCGTGGTTTTGATGATATCGAAGAAGAGGAACCTGATGAATTCGACAAGGAGCTTATTGCTGACTCATTAATAGACAATGATGAATCGATGCCGCTCGAAGATTTCATAAACAGCTTAGGGATTGACATAAATGAAATATAGATATAACATTCGTAAAAAAGCTATGAAGTTCATACAGAAGCAGAACGCTGAGCAGCAGAAGAGAATCTTCAGAGCAATTTATTTACTGCCTCTTACCGGAGATATTAAGAAGCTGTCCGGAACTTCACAGTTTCGTCTGCGTGTAGGAGATTATCGTATATTGTTTGATGTCGTTCCTGAAACTAACGAGCTCACACTTGTAGATATCACCGATGCAGGAAACAGAAGGCAAATTTATAATGATGTTTGATAGTTTTTATGGTACAGATTCAAACTAATCCAAGAATATATTTCGACATAATTCGACACAAAACAATGATATAATATAAGAAAAGCCTCTCCGATGATACGAAGAGGCTTGAAATATAAGGGAACGCACCGGGAAAACTTACAAACCCGGTGCGTTTCAGAAAAATTATTCGATACTGGTATAGTGGTTGCAGTCCACTGTAGCCATTATACCGCTAAAATGATGCTATGTCAAGGAGGTATAATTATGGCAAAAGCCAAGAAGCTTCCGTCCGGATCGTGGCGAGTGTTGCTGTACGTTGGCACTGACGAGATCGGAAAGAAAAAACGCAAATCAATTACAGCAGCTACCAGGAAAGAGGCTGAACTGTTAGCTGCTCAGTATCTGAATAACCGCAGAGAAGAACCGGCAGAAATGACAGTTGGTAAGGCTATCGACAAGTACATTGAATCAAAATCAAACATCCTCTCTCCTACCACTATTTCAGGATACAAAGGAATCAGAAAAAACAATCTGCAAAGTCTGATGGATATCAAGCTCACTGACATCACGAGGCAAGCTGTACAGCAGGCAATTAACCACGATGCAGTATGTTTATCCCCTAAGTCAATAAGCAACGCTTATGGGCTGCTGAGTGCCGCTCTGGGTGTCTATGCTCCGGACTTTAACTGCAAAGTCACACTGCCAAAGAAACAAAAGAAAATAAAGGAACTCCCAAAACCGGAAGAAGTGTTCAATGCAATCAAAGGAACAGAGATAGAACTGCCTTGTCTTCTTGCCATGTGGTTATCACTCAGAATGTCGGAGGTCAGAGGACTAAGGAAGTCTGACATCCAGAACGGGAAAATAATCATTCAAAATTCCGTTGTCACTGCAGACGGAAAAAGGGTCGAGAAGTCAGCAACCAAGACATACGACAGTACAAGAATTGAAGACCTGCCACAATACATCTCAGATCTGATTAACAAAGTTGAGACAGAATACATAACCGAGCTGAGCGGGCAGGCAATATACAAGCGCTTTGTGAGACTCCTGGACAAGAACGGATTGCCTCACATGACATTTCACGACCTGAGACATTTGAACGCCTCTGTAATGCTTCAGCTGGGTGTACCGGATAAATATGCAATGGAACGTGGCGGATGGTCAACCACCTCTACACTAAAATCAGTGTATCAGCACACATTCAGTGAAGAACGAGAGGCAGTAAACCGCAAGATTAATGAATACTTTGAGAACATCGTCAATGATAATGACGATTAATTTTAGTGTTCACCGTGAACACTTTCGTGAACACTTTTTCTGTAAAGTCTCGTTTTTTTGCTCATATTTTGGAATTTTATTATTATTTTAGCGTTTAACAACATAAAGAAAACCGCGCATCTACGTCATTTAACGTAAATGCGCGGTTTTTGTGCTTATGGAGGCGACGGGAATTGAACCCGTGTCCGAAAACCCATTCATATGACTTTCTACGAGTGTAGTTTATCATTTGAATTCCCGGTTAAATCCGCGGATAAACACGCTGACATAACTGGTAGCCTTTTTGTACAGCCGAAATGCAAAGGCAATCATTCCGGTCGTTCACCACTAAATCAACGCCCCGAATAAGTCGTGGTAGTCTTAAGCGGAACGGTCAGGGAGCTTAGGCTGCCTGAAGCTGTAAACCGTTGTTACGGCTTACTGTAATACTATTTCTAGCGTTTATATTTAGGTTGCACCTTTTAAAGAGGTTGTGCGGCCTCTACTCGCTTATCATACTGCAAGATCCCCGTCGAAACCTTTACGCCCCCGTATCAGAATTTGTTACGGGACTTAATCGTACGGTCTATCTCTCTCTTTGCATCACGTTCTGCAGCAGCTTCACGTTTATCATGAAGTTTTTTACCTCTGCAGAGACCAACCTGAACTTTTACGTTCGAGCCCTTAAAGTAAATCGATATCGGAATAAGTGTGAGTCCGTCACGCTTGATGGTTCCGTAAAGCTTGTCGATTTCCTTTCTGTGCAGAAGGAGCTTTCGTACTCTCATCGGATCCCTGTTAAATATGTTTCCCTTTTCATAAGGAGATATGTGCATACCTTTTATAAAAAGTTCACCGTTGTCGATTGTACACCAGCTGTCCTTAAGGTTTACACCACCTTGGCGCAATGACTTGACTTCTGTTCCGACAAGTTCAATACCTGCTTCATAACTTTCAATTATAAAGTAGTCGTGCTTTGCTTTTCTGTTTTCCGAAATAGTTTTGAACCTGGTTCTGTCAATCATTGTTTCACTTCCTTTTTGAATAGAGATTACTTTAAATTATAACTCAAAACACTGTATATGTCAATAGTTTTTTACAATATTTTAAATATACGTAATTTTTTTCTGATTATTTTTATTGACATTATTTTTCTTTTATGATATCATAAATAACTGTGAAACAGAATTTTGCATTATTCTATGTATTATTCTCAGGAGGTGTTAATTATTCCGTCACAATGGTATCTGTTTTGTTTTCTTTTTTTATTTTTCTGCATAATATTCACTAAAAATAAACGAAGAAAAATTATAATCAGAAAAAATCAGCGTAACAGAAAGAAAGGAGTTAAGCGAAAGATGCCTGTATCAATGCTTAATGATTGTATCGGAAAAGAAGTTATTATCTGCGTGGAGGGTGAGCTCAGCGGTTTCAGAGCAACAATTGTATCCGTCGAAGAAAACTGGATTAAAGTCGAAGAAAAAAATAATATCAGACTTATAAACGGAGACATGATTACTCAGATTTCTATTCCAAAAACTAAAAACAAATAACTTATAAAAAATCAGTTTGGTTCTGTGACCGGACTGATTTTTTATAATAATTCCGCAATCGTCCTCAAAACCATCTGTCCAAGCTTCAGTCTCTTACCTGACGAGTTACAGTAATTTTCAGTCACTTCCCTGCACTCACCGAAAGTTTTTATAAAATCATCCCTTATATCTTTTACTGCTTCACACCCTGCCATGAAACAGCCGTTCTCAAAGTGATGATAGAGACTTCTGTAGTCAAGATTGATAGTTCCGCATGTTGCCATGACATCATCTGCTACACACATTTTGGCATGGCAGAACCCTGGAGTCCACTCATATATCCTTACGCCACATACTGCCAGTGTGCCGTAATATGACCTTGTAAGTCTGTATATCACCTTTTTGTCCGGAATACCAGGAGTTATTAACCTGACATCCACACCTCTCTTGGCAGCAAGACAGAAAGCGTTTATCATCTCGTCCGTTATTATCAGGTACGGTGTGATGAACCAGCACTATTTTTCAGATTTGTTCAGGATACTGATATAAACAGATTCACCAATCTGCTCTCCATTTACAGGGCTGTCTGCATAAGGCTGGATATATCCGTCATGCTTCTCCTCCTGATAAAACGGCACAAGATAATTTTCAGGATGAATATCATCAATATCCGAATCCTTAACAGCATTCCACATCTCAAGAAATGCAGCTGTAAGCGACATAACAGCATTTCCTTCTATTCGTATACCTGTATCCTTCCACATACCATAGGGGTGTGTAATATTAAAATATTCATCAGCAAGATTATATCCACCCGTATACCCTACTTTCCCGTCTATAACCGTTATCTTTCTGTGATCGCGGTTGTTCAGAAACATGTTTACAAACGGCATAAACGGATTAAATACACGGCACCTTATCCCCACTTTTTCAAGCTGCCTTACAAAATCTAAATTTACAAATCCGATTGACCCCAGATCATCATAGAATACTCTTACATCTATGCCTTCCTTAACCTTTTTTTCAAGCAAATTTTGAAGTTTCATCCATGTCTGTTTATTGTCTATTGCATGATACTCCATAAAAACATATTTCTCAGCACGGGAAATATCGTCCATCTGAGCTGCAAGAGCTTCCGATGCATCGGAAAAATATTTTAAATTATTGTTATAGTATACCGGATACTGAGAATATCTGCTTATATATTCCGAAATATTTCCGGCTCGTCTCAATTCTTCATTGAGTTCGGTTTTTATATTCTTATTTTCCGGAAGTGCAGAAAGAAGAACAGAGTCAATCTTTTCATACCTTTTTTTCATTTTCTTCGTGCTGGAATTAAGACCAGTCAGAAAATAAAGCGTAACCCCCAGAACCGGTGTGATAAGAATAATAATTATCCACGGAATTTTCATTGTTGAAGTTATATTTTTACTGTAAATAAACAATACAAGAAAAACTGCAAGAATTTTTATCGCAATATTTATAAGTCCGGCGTATTCGTTTAGATTTGTTAATATGGAAACAAATGTAGCAACCTGAAGG